>JBGSUY010000690.1:0-7446 GCA_041753195.1 Chromatiaceae bacterium | reverse complement strand
CGCCGCCGCCCGGCTCGAGGAGACGGTGACCCAGGCCATGCAGCAGCTCGGCATGGCGGGGGGCCGCTTTGCGGTCCAGGTGGAACCCCTGGGGTCCGAATCGGCAGGTCCCGGGGGACTGGAGCACATCGAGCTCCTGGTCAGCGCCAACCCGGGCCAGCCCCTCCTGCCCCTGGCCCGGGTCGCCTCCGGCGGGGAGCTCTCGCGCATCAGCCTCGGGATCCAGGTGGCCACCGCCGAGTGCGGCCGGGTACCGACCCTGGTCTTCGACGAGGTGGACGTGGGGATCGGCGGCGGGGTGGCCGAGATCGTGGGACGCCTGCTGCGGCGTCTGGGGAGCGCCCGCCAGGTGCTGTGCGTGACCCATCTTCCCCAGGTGGCCGCCCAGGCCCACCAGCAGCTTCGCGTGCGCAAGGAGACCCGCGAAGCGGAGACCCACACCCGCATCGAGCCCCTGGAATCCGACGCGCGGGTGGAGGAGATCGCCCGCATGCTGGGGGGCACCGAGATCACTCGACGCACCCGGGACCACGCGAGCGAGATGCTGGGTAGGGCCGAGGGCCGAGGGCCGAGGGCCGAGTAACCGCTCCGTCCGGGCGCCCACGCCGGGACGGACCCCTGGGGCGCTTGATTCACCCCAGCGGGGGCAGTATTTTCCAGCCAGCCCAGCGGCCCGCCGACACGGCGGGTTGCACCAAGATCGAGAGGAAGTACCTTCATGGCGGACTCGCCTTACATCGTCACACTCACCGCCGCCAACTTCGAGTCCGTCGTCCTCGACGGCTCATTTGAGCGACCCGTCCTGGTGGACTTCTGGGCGGACTGGTGCGCCCCCTGCCGAATGCTGATGCCCATCCTCGCCAAGCTGGCGGATGACTACCGGGGCCGCTTCATCCTGGCCAAGCTCAACACTGAGGAAGAGCGGGAGCTGGCGGCCCAGTTCGGGATCCGCAGTCTGCCCACGGTGCAGCTCTTCAAGGACGGACAACCGGTGGATCAATTCATGGGCGCCCTGCCGGAGGGCCAGGTACGGGAGTTCCTGGACCGCCACCTCCCGCGTGCCTCCGATGGGCTCCTGGCCCAGGCCCAGGGGATGCTGGCCGCTGGCGATCTGAGCCGGGCCAGGGAGCTGATCGAGCGAGCCCGCGGCGAGGATCCCGAGAATCCCAGGGTGGTCCTTGCCGACATCCAGCTTTCGGTGGCCCAGGGTCACACCGAGGAGGCCCAGGCAGCGTTGGATCGGCTGCCATTGGAGCTCGCCCACGACCCGGAGGTGGTAGCCATGCGGGGCCAACTGCTGTTCGTCGCCGCCCTCGCAGGGGCCCCAGCACCCAGGGAGCTGGAGAGGCGCCTAGCCGCCGACCCCAAGGACAGCGAGGCCCGCTACCAGCTCGCCGCTCACCGGGTGGTCGCGGGCGACTATGAAGGGGCCTTGGAGCTGCTGCTGGAGCTCGTCCGTCGGGACCGGACCTACGGGGAGGACGCCGGCCGGAGGGGCATGGTGGCGGTCTTCGACCTGCTCGGTGGGGGCGACCTGGTGAGCCGCTACCGCGCCCGCATGATGACGACTCTCTATTGACGTCTCGGCCTCGGAGGGGGATCCGAGCCCAGGCACTCGCCGAGCCACTGCGTCCCTTGGAAGGTCAATGGGGAGGGGAACCCGCCGACGCACCTCCCCTGTGGTCGCCCGGGCCTTCGACCCTGGCAGCCGACTCCGCGCCTTTCGTCGTAACCCCCTCGGTGCCCTTGGACCTCGGTATCCAGACCCAGGTGCCATCCTCACTGCTCGTCCCCTGGCACAGGGGCAGGCCCGGAATTCCCCGGGTCCCCTGAGGGGCCGGCATCCCCAGCAGGTCACTGGGCCAGCCATAGATGCGGATCGGCACCCAGTGGCCGGCCCCGGACCCCGGCATCGGCGCACCCTGGGGATGACCCGGGCCGACCTGCCCCTGGGCGGTCCAGAAACCTTGGCCTAGACCCTGGGATTGCGCGCCCGGGGACTCCGCGTGGGCGGCCATGCCGAGGAGCAGTGCGCCGCCGAGGGCAACTTCGGTGGCACGGCGAATGAGGCTACGTTGGACCTTCATGGTTTTCCTCTTGTGGGTTGAAAATGACGATCGACCGCGCTCGCCAGACGGGCCGATGGCGCACCCCCCCGGCACCACAATGGGAGCAGCTGGTGGCGATGGGACCCGCCCGCCGCGAACGACCAACTCATTCCGTCAAGACCCAGTCTCGGACCTCACCCGAATCGAGGTCGAGGCTCAGGATGCGGTGGTTGTTGGTGTCCGCCACCAGCAGGCGGCCCCCCGCGTAGGCCAGCCCGCCCGGCTCGTTGAGCTCGGTCTCTCCCGCTGTGCCGATCCGCCGGCCAGGCTTGCCGGTGCCGAGCACGGTGGTCACGGTTCGGCTGCGCAAGTCGATCAGCTTGACCTTGTGGTTATAGGTGTCCGCGATCGCCAGTCGATCCGCCCCCAGGGCGGCGATCCCCGCCGGGTGTTGGAGCTGCGCCCGCTCGAAGGATCCGTCCCGATCCCCGAACTCGAACAGACCCTCGCCGATCAGGGTCTCCACGCGGCCGCGGTCCAGGCGAACCCGGCGGATCGCCGAAGCCTCCGCGTCCGCCACATAGAGGTCGGTCCCGATCAGGGCCAGCCCGCTGGGCTGGCTAAAGCTCGCCTCCCCAAGCCCCCCGTCGTCGATCCCTTCATGACCTGACCCCCCATAGGGGCCGATCAGGGCGTCTTCTAGATCCAGGCGCCAGATCTGATGGCTGCCGGCCATGGCGATGTAGAGTACGCCCTGCCCCGGCACCAGGTCCCAGGGGGACCGCAGGTCTTGCTGCCGGGCCTTGACCGGGCCCTGCGCCCGCGACAGACCGATGCGCCCGGTCCCCGCCAAGGTGCCCACCCGGCCGGCGGCGAGATCGATGTGGCGTAGGGTGTGACTGCCGGGATCCGCCACCAGGAGGGCCCCATCCGCGAAGGCGAGACCTTGGGGGGCGTTGAACTGCGCCTCCTCGCACGGCCCGTCCCGCAGGCCCGACACGCCGCTGCCGAAGACGCGCCGGATCTTGCCATCCGCCCCGGCGAGTATGACCCGATGGTGCAGGGTGTCGCTGATCGCCATCTGGCTGCCGTCGGGAGAGACGGCAACCTTACCCGGGGCCGCGAGCCGGGAGGCGGCCAGGCGATCCTGCTCCAGGGCCATGGGCAGGGGCCTATCGTCCAGCTCATCCCGATGGGTCTCCAAGAGCCCCTCGATGGCCCGTGCCAACCGTCCCCCCTGCCCCTCGCCGCTCACCCGACCCACCCAGCTCCCATCCGGGGCGAAGAGCGCCAGGGTGGGCCAGGCGCGGGCCCCGTAATACTCCATGAGGGACCAGTCGGGATCGCTGAGGATGGGGTGGCGGCGCTCGAGCCGGACGACCATGCTGCGCAGGGCCTCCAGATTCCGCTCGTGATCGAACTTCGGCGAGTGCACGCCGATGACGACCAACTGGCTCCCGAAACGCCCCTCCAACTGCCGCAGCTCCTCGGCCACATGGATGCAGTTGATGCAGCCGTAGGTCCAGAAATCCAGGATGACGACCTTACCCTTGAGGTCCGCGGGTGTCAGGGGCCGGGCAACATTCAGCCACTCGAGCCCCCCGGGCAGGCGCAACGGCGGCCCGACGGCCGGGCCCGGAGCGGGGCCCGGACCCGCCCCAACCAGCTCACCAGCCAGGGTGGCGGCCAAGACCAGGATGAGGCAACTGAAGAGGCGCGAGATCGCCCCTGAGGCCCGCGCCCGCGTCATCTTGAACATCGATTCACCTCGGCGTCTCGGAGGGTCTCTCCCCCTTACCGCGGATCCTAGCCCCACCCTTCGGCCGACGAAAGGCCTCAGGCGCCCACCCCTGAATTCCGGTCGGTCAGCCGACCTGACTTGATGTCAGGAGATTCAATCGCTTTCTCGACAGTGACTTAGTCGATGCAGCCGCAGTCGGGCCTGCCAATTTGGCAGATATTCGCAAGTCGTTGAGGTGGGCGAGTGCCGCCTCCGGCAGTCCGCGCGCTGCCCAACGAGCTCGAGTTTCTTCTTTGCATTCCGCAAGATAACTGAAGCCAATCAGGGCAGGACGAGACCATCCGGCCATTTCTGGCCTGATTGTTGCCCGTCAGGCTCGGCTAATGCCAAAAACCCAAAATCCATCACCACGAGGATCGACGTCATGAAATTGAACAAGCTCGCCCTGGCCACCCTCTTCGCCCTGTCCTCCGCGACGGCGCTCGCCGGTATGAGCGGGATGGGGGGTATGTCGGGCATGCAGGGCATGGGCGGCATGTCCGGCATGCAGGGCATGGGCGGAATGCGCTAATCGTCCTAGCGGGGGCCGACAATCGGCCCCCGCGTCTTAGGAAGGGGGTCCCGAGCAGTCCGGTTCCCGGGCGGCTCACCTGACCCCGGATCACCCCTCGACCTTCCATTTTCCGCTCGGTAGGAGCGTGATCATGACCCTCGTCGTGCGCCCGTGGTTGTCCCTCGCCCTCGTACTCCTGGTCTGGTGTGTCTGGCCGCCAACGTCCTCGGCTGCGGCGGACGCCGACGGCGATGAGGACTCAGCCGAGCGCATGGCACCCCTCGCGACCACCGGGGCCGGCCCCAAGGCCATCCCCAACAAACGCTGTCTCAAGTGCCACGGGGACGAGGAAGACCAGACCGTGGAGCGCGACGACGGGACCGTCGTCAACATCTTCGTCCACCCCGATGACCTGGCCGCCAGCGTCCATGGGGAGCAGCTGTGCGTGAGCTGTCACACCAACGTCACCGACACCAAGCACGAGGACGACCCCCCGCCCATCGTGGTGAGCTGCGTGGAGTGTCATCAGAAGACCTGGGCCGAGCACAAGGACGATACGGACCCCAAGTACCAGCGCCTGGGGGTGGTGATCGCGCAGATCGACAGCTACCTGCACTCGGTCCATGCCCGCCCGAGCCGGGTAGATCAGTCGCGAACCAACGCCACCTGCTACGACTGCCACGACGCCCACCGCATCGGCGCCCTGGGCAGCCAGGCGCGGGCCGATCATCGCCTCAAGAACCCAGAGGTGTGCGGGCGCTGCCATGAGGAGGAAAAGGACCAGTATCTGACCTCGATCCACGGGCGGGCGGTGAGCGAGTGGCGCGACCCCGAGGCCGCGGTGTGCTCGGACTGCCACACCACCCATGAGATCGATTCCCCCAAGGGCGACGTCCAGCAGCTGCAGATCACCCAGAACTGCGGCTCCTGCCACCAGGAGGCCCAGCGGACCTATCTGGCGAGCTACCACGGGCAGGTCAATCGCCTGGGCTACACCCACACCGCCAAGTGCTTCGACTGCCACGGCTCCCACGCGGTGGCCGGGGTGGACGAGCCGAGCTCCAGCATCCACCGGGACAACCGACTGGAGACCTGCCAGCAGTGCCACGAGGACGCCCCGGCGGGCTTCCTCGGCTTCCATCCCCACGGCAACACCCGGGACTTCGCCCGCTACCCGGGCCTGTGGCTCACCGCCAAGTTCATGCAGGCGCTGATCATCGGGGTCTTCCTGTTCTTCTGGACCCACGTGATCCTGTGGTTTTACCGGGAGTACCGGGACCGCCGGGCGGGCAAGAGCTTCGCCCATGTCCCACCCACCGCGGGGACCCTCTACTTCCGCCGCTTCGGCTGGACCTGGCGCATCGTGCACCTGCTCTTCGCCGTCAGCACCATGGTGCTGGTCCTGAGCGGCACGACCCTGTTCTTCGCCCACACCGACTGGGCCAAGGCGGTCATCACCCTCCTTGGGGGGCCCCAGGTGGAGGCCATCGTGCACCGCGTCGCGGCCGTCACCTGGCTCAGCGTCTTCGCCGTCCATGTGCTGATCGTCGCCTTCAACATCCTGCGCAAGGGCAAGACCTTCCAATGGTTCGGCCCCAGCTCCCTGATCCCCAATCTGCAGGATCTGCGCGATGTGGGGGCCATGTTCCGCTGGTTCTTCGGCCGCGCCCCGCGGCCGAGCTTCGACCGCTGGTCCTATTGGCAGAAGTTCGACTACTGGGCACCTTTCTGGGGTGCCGCCATCATCGGCTTCAGCGGCCTCACCCTGTTCTTTCCCACCAAGACCGCGGAGTTTCTCCCCGGCTGGGTCTTCAACGTGGCCACCATCGTCCATGCGGAGGAGGCCCTGCTCGCGACCATGTTCCTGTTCACAGTGCACTTCTTCAATTCGCACTTCCGCCCCGACCGTTTCCCCATGAGCACCATCATGTTCACCGGAGCGGTGCCGCTCGAGGAGTTCAAGTTCGAGCACGGCAAAGAGTACGCGCGGCTCAAGGCCAGCGGGGAGTTGGAGCGCTACCTGGTCAAACCGCCCTCCGAGCGCTTCGAGAAGGGCTCCCGGACCCTGGCGGCGGTACTGATCCTGGCCGGCCTGGGGCTCCTGACCCTGGTGGTGATCGGCTATGTCACCGCGCCCCATTGACGACCGGAAAGACCGGGCGCGGACGATACGATGCGCTATGGCACGGCCCTGGGTGCCGGCCGGCGAATTCCGGACTGGCCAAGTCGGGCCACCCGGCACAACGGGTCCCAGGGACGCGCGAGGCACATCAAGCCCCGCGTCCCGATCCCGGACCTTGCCTTTCCAACCCAAGCGAGAAAAGGAGACGACAACGATGTCCGATAGACCCGTCAACACGAGCCGTCGCGATTCGATCAAGCTTATCCTCGGTGGGCTCGCCGCTGTGCCCCTGGTGAACCTGGTCGGTCCATCCGAGGTCCAGGCTGATGTGGGCCTGCCTCAGGTGGACGAGCAAACCGATCCCACCGCGATTGCCTTGAAGTACAAACACGACGCCACCCAGGCGGACCGCGCCGCGGCCAACCGGCCCGGCGCGCCGCCCGAGGAGCAGCACTGCGCCAACTGCCAGTTCGTCCAGGGCGAGGGAGAGTGGGTGGGCTGCACCCTGTTCCCGGGGAAGGCCGTCCACGCCAACGGGTGGTGCATGTCCTGGACACTCAAGGTCCCGGGCTGAGGACAGGCCATCGGTGGCCTCTGTTGCGGGGCAGGGATGCCCCGCCTGGTTCGGGACCTCGCCCGAACCTTAGGACAGGACCTGATAGAGCCGCGCGTGGTGGCCCGTGCGCGCGCAGATGGGGCAGCGGTCCTTCGCCCCTGACGGGGGGCTTGGGGTGTGGAAGGGGGCCCCGCAGGCGGCACAGCGACTCTGGTGCAGTGCCAGACGGCGCTGGGGTGACGGGTCGAGCCGGCTGACGGACACGGCGGGGCAGAGGTCCGAACAGAGCCCACAGCCGGTGCAGCCTTCGGGATCCAGGTGATAGGCGTCCGCCTCCACCCGAATCACCCCATGGGGGCAGAGGCGGGCGCAGGCGTCGCACCCGCTACAGCGATCACCGTCGATCCGCGGGGCATGGAGGCTGAG
>JBGSUY010000689.1:0-3995 GCA_041753195.1 Chromatiaceae bacterium | reverse complement strand
GCTGGCCGGGTCGCCACGGCGCACCTCGAGGATCGCGATCCAGGCCCGCCGCCCAGAGGTACCGTCGGTACCCGCGGACGGGCGTGATGCCTAGATCTGGACCTCCTCGGCGAAGTTGACGACGAGGATCGTCGCCCTGAGGGAGTGGACGCCCCTATCCCCCAGTCCTGGGGTGCTCGGCGAGGAGAAGCGGGACCTCAATCGCGCGGCCGCTGTGCGCGCGTGCGCCGCTTGGCGGTTTCTTGGTCGCTGAAGACGTTCCCTAGTCCAGCGCTCGGGCACCGAGCCTCCGGCCCATCAGGCGGCGATGCCGGAGTGTCGCAGCAGGGCGTCGGTGGTGGGCTCGCGGCCGCGGAAGTCCACGTAGAGCTCCATGGCGTCGCGGGCGCCGCCCTTCTCCAGGATCTTCTCCCGAAAGGCGCGGCCGGTGTCCGGGTCGAAGACGCCGCGTTCCTCGAAGAGCGAGAAGGCGTCCGCCGACAGGACCTCCGCCCATTTGTAGCTGTAGTAGCCGGCCGCGTAACCCCCGGAGAAGACGTGGGAGAAACCGTGAGCGAAGCGGTGGAAGGCGGGCGGGCGGACCACCGCCACCTGGTCCCGCACCTCCTCCAGGATCTCGTAGATGCGGCCCCCCTGGGCGGGGTCGTATTCCAGATGGACGCGGAAGTCGAACAGGGCGAACTCGAGCTGCCGCACCATCTGCATGGCGGACTGGAAGTTCCGGGCCGCGATCATGCGCCCGTAGAGGTCCTCAGGTATGGGCTCGCCGGTCTCCCAGTGGGCCGCGAAGAGGTCCAGGGACTCCCGCTCCCAGCACCAGTTCTCCATGAACTGGCTGGGCAGCTCCACCGCGTCCCAGGCGACCCCATTGATGCCGGCCACTGCCGGGTAGTCCACCCGGGTCAGCATGTGGTGCAGCCCGTGGCCGAACTCGTGGAAGAGGGTGATGACCTCGGTGTGGGTCAAGAGCGAGGGCTTGTCGCCCACCGGCGGCGTGAAGTTGCACACCAGGTAGGCGACCGGGATCTGATCGCAGCGGGCCGTGTGCAGGCGATTGGTGCAAACGTCCATCCAGGCCCCTCCGCGCTTGTTGGCGCGGGCGAAGGGGTCGAGATAGAACTGGCCCCGCAGGCCCCCGGTGGCCCCATCCCGGATCTCGAAGAAGCGCACGTCCGGGTGATAGGTCTCGAAGGTCTTGACCTCCGTGATGCGCACCCCGAAGAGCCGCTCGATCACCTGGAAGAGTCCGCTCAGGACCCGCGACACCGGGAAATAGGGCCGTAGCTCCTCCTGGCCGATCTGGTAGCGGTGGACCCGGAGCTTCTCCGAGTAGTAGGCCAGGTCCCAGGGCTCCAGATTCTCCAGGCCGTGCTGCTTCCGGGCGAAGTCCCGGACCTCCTGGAGGTCCTTGCGGGCCTGGGCCACCGAGCGGCGGGCGAGATCCTGGAGGAAGGCCAGGACGGCGTCGGGTGACTTGGCCATCTTGGTGGCCAGGGATCGCTCAGCGTAGTTGGCGAAGCCGAGCAGCTGGGCCAGCTCGTGGCGGAGCGCGAGGATCCTCTCCATGATCTCTCCGTTGTCCCACTTACCGGCATGGGGCCCCTGGTCCGAGGCGCGGGTGCCGTAGGCCTGGTAGACCTCGAAGCGAAGGTCCCGGTTGTCCGCGTAGGTCATCACCGGCAGGTAGGAGGGCATGTCGAGGGTCAACACCCAGCTCGTCGGATCCCCCGTGTGGCCCCGCTGCTCGGCATTCTGACGGGCCAGCGCCAGGGCGGACTCGGGCAGCCCGGCCAGCTCCGCCGGGTCCGTGATCAGCTTGCTCCAGGCGTTGGTGGCGTCCAGCAGGTTCTCGGAGTACTTGCTGGTGAGCTGGGAGAGCTCCTGACTGATGGCCTTGTAGCGGGCCTTCTTGTCCGCCGGCAGGTCGACCCCCGACAGATGAAAGTCCCGCAGGGCGTTGTCCAGGAGCTTGCGCTGGGTGGCGTCCAGGTGCTCCTGGGCCGCCACTGCCTGGTAGGCGCGGAACAGGTCCTCGTTCTGCCCCACCTCGGTGCCGTAGTCGCTGAGCTTGGGCAGGCAGGCGTTGTAGGCGGCCCGCAGCGCATCGCTGTTCAGGACCGCGTTGAGGTGCCCCACCGGCGACCAGGTGCGGCTCAGGGTGTCGTCCATCTCCTCCAAGGGCTCCACGAACCCCTCCCAGGTGGGGACGGGCACCTCCCTGGTCAGGCGCTTGATCTCGGCCCGGCAGGCGGCGATCCGCGCGTCGATGGCGGGCTCCACGTGCTCGGGGCGGATCTGCGAGAAGGAGGGGAGACCCGGATTGTCGAGGAGCGGATTGGAGACCATGGGAAAACCCTGTCGGTGAAAGAGAGGAGGCTCGCCGCGGGGAATGGCCCCGCCTTCAGAACCTGAATGGCGGCGCCGAGGCGGAGAATCAACCGATGGGGCCAGGCGATGGGGTTGGGCGCTCAGTCCGCCTGGAAGCCGGTCGTCTGCTGGGATGTCCCCTGATCCCGCAGGGCCCGTAAGATCTCCTTCAGGCTGCGCGCCCGGGTCTCCCGAGGGACGCAGAAGCGGTTGGCCCAGAGATCGCGCCGGAAGGCCTCGGTGCCCGCGGCTGCGAGGGGCAGCCAGTCCGACGGCCCGATGGGGCTGAAACGACCCCCAGTACCGTAGGCGTAGATCCGGTAGGCCCCGTTCAGGGTGCAACGGATCCCCTCGAAGGAGACGTTGCGGGTACCGCTCGCGCCCTCCGCCACCAGCGTGTAGCGCACCACCGCGTCCTTGGAGTCTCGGCTCAGGTTGCGGCCGTCGATGAAGAAGCGGAAGGGGGTGCCGGGCAAGTCCGGTCGAAACTCCACCAGGTCCGCGTCCTTGGGCCAGGGGGGGAGATCCACCTGGCCCTCGGCCCATTCGCGGGGCTCCTCGAAGTTCCTCTTGCCCCCGGGCTCGGGGTCCGGCACGAAGGCGTCATCACGTCCCCCGGAGGCCACCAGGGTCAGGCCGGGGGCCAGGAGGAGGGCCAGGGAGAGGCTCGTTCGGAGGCGCGAAGGCTTGGGCATGTGGTTGGCTCAGATTGAAGCTCGGGAAGAGGGTAACAGAGGCCATCGCCGAGGGGCATTTCTTGAAGCGGGTCCCCCGACCTGGTGAGTGGGTCGGGCTTTTCAGCCGGCAGCGGCCAATAAGACCAGCTAGCCGTCGCAGTCGGGCTTGAACCCGGCCTAGGGGCCCGACGGCCTGCCCCGGGATGACACGAGGGGCTTGTCGGGGATCACCGCAAGCTCCGGGCGGTCTTGACCGAACCAATGGACGAGCGCCGAGTCCCCCGGCGGCCACTGGCCCTTGAGGATGTTCCGGGGCTCGCTCCCGACGAAGGCGAGGTAGCCGTACTTGCCGTAGTGGGGCAGCTTGCGGGCCAGTCCGGGCAGGGCCTGGGGCTGGGACGCGGCGAGCCAGCCCCAGGGCTGACCGTCGATCACGCGGGTCAGCACCGGGCTGGTATCGGACCGTCCGTAGGTCCCTTCCCCTAGCCACAGCTTGCCCGCTTGGGGGGTCAGCTCGAACCCCCGAGCCTCTCGCGCGAACTCGGGGGCGAAGCGATTCTCCCACCCCAGAACCCAGAGGGCGCCGTCCTTGGGCAGCCGGCGCACCTCGGTGTCCGTGGTGACCTGCCAGCCGGGGTGCCCCTCGATCCATGCCTCGGCGAGTCCGCGGTAGCCCTGGAGAATCTCTGGCGGGGCCTGCGCCGGCAGTACGATCAGCCCCTCCTCGGACCCGAACAGGTTGCTGAGGGCCGCCGGGGATTCCCCGGGCGCGAGCTCCCGGAAGGTGTCGAAGGCCGGGTCGACGGCGAGGCGCACCGGCTTGGAGGGGAGGTCCAGCACGAAGTCCGCCGCGCGCCCGTCGAGGTCCAACGCCAGCTCGACGGGTGGGCCCTGCTCCTGATGGACCACCAGGGGAACCCGCAGCGGGAAGGGTGGCTGCTGCTGGCCCTG
>JBGSUY010000688.1:0-1813 GCA_041753195.1 Chromatiaceae bacterium | reverse complement strand
CTCGTGCAGGGCCAGGGCCCAGGCCAGGACCAGGACGGTGTCGGGGGTGGTGAGGAAGCCGCCCGCGAGGCCCGGCAGGGTCCCGGCGACGATCAGAAGGGCCAGCCAAAGGTCGGACCCGCGGCTGATCCCACTGTTCAGGTAGAGACGCGCCAAGACCACCAGGGTCAGGGCTCCGGCCAAGACACCCCCCAGCCGGGAGGCCAGGGCGGAGCCGGGCGCGATCCAGGCGCCGATCCCGAGCAGGGCCACCCCGGGCGGGTGATCGAAATAGCCCCAGGCGAGGCTGTGCGCCCAGTCGAAATAATAGGCCTCGTCCTGGGTCACCGGTACCAACCAGGCCATGAGGAGCCGCCACAGGGTGATGGCCCCGATCAGGGCCAGACCGAGCGTCCAGCGGTCGAGAACCGGACGACGCGGCAAGGGGTCCGCCATTGAGTTGCTGTCCCTCGAGGTCAAGCGGCGCATGGATAGACCCGGGTCTGCACGGACTCGGCCGGGTAGAATAGGAGACTGCCAATCCCGTCCGAGGGACGAGGATTCTACCCCAGACCGCCAGTCGGAACCCTGGCACACCAACCGGACGAGACACCGTGCGCGATACCGAGACCACCCCCCTCCCCTGCCCCCCGCCGGAGCTCGCCGTGGTGGTCCCCACTTACCGCGAGGCAGACAACGTAGACGAGTTGGTGCGCCGGGTTGGGCGGACCCTGGCTGGGATCGACTGGGAGCTGATCTTCGTGGATGACGACTCCCCGGACGGCACCGCCGACCGGGTGCGGGCCATCGCGAGGAAAGACCGGCGTGTCAGGGTGCTGCAGCGGGTGGGCCGGCGCGGGCTCTCGTCCGCGTGTATCGAGGGGATGCTGGCCACCTCGGCCCCCTTCCTGGCGGTGATGGACGGGGATCTGCAGCACGACGAGACCCTGCTGCCCAACATGCTGGAGACCGCCAAGGCCGAGAATCTCGACATCGTGGTCGGCAGCCGCTACGTGACGGGGGGGGAGCTCGGGGACTGGAGCGCCCAACGCCAGGGCATGAGCCGGCTGGCCACTCGGCTTGGCCGCCTATTGATCCACGCGGACCTCAAGGACCCCATGAGCGGCTTCTTTCTGGTGCGCTCCGAGGTGATCCAGGAGAACGTGCGGCGCCTGACCGGGGTCGGCTTCAAGATCCTGCTGGACATCTTCTCCGCCGCGGAGCGCCCGTTGCGGTTCCGGGAGCTGCCCTTCAGCTTCCGTCAGCGTCAGGCGGGGACGAGCAAGCTCGACCACGCGGTGGTCTGGGAATACCTGCTCATGCTGATCCAGAAGCTCTTGGGACCCCTGATCCCCGTGCGTTTCATCGCCTTCTCCCTGATCGGCGGGTTGGGGGTCTTCGTCCACCTGGCGGTGCTGTGGCCGGTGCTGCGGATCGCCGGGGACCAGGCCTTCCTGGCAGGTCAGAGCGCCGCCGCCCTGGTGGCCATGACCAGCAACTTCCTCCTCAATAACTTGATTACCTATCGGGACATGCGCCTGCGCGGCGGCCAGCTGCTGTGGGGCTGGATCTCATTCGTGGCGGCCTGCAGCGTCGGGGCCCTGGCCAACGTAGGCATCGCCGACTACCTGTTCCGGGGCGGTCACTCAGGCTGGCTCCTGTCGGCCCTGGCGGGCATCCTGGTGGGGGCCGTGTGGAATTACGCCGTCACCGCCGTCTATACCTGGCGGCGACCGACGGCGGTTTGAGCGCCGTCGGCCTCGCTAGGTTAGCGCCGCCTCTACTCCGCGGGCTCCAGGACGTAGACCTCCACGCGCCGGTTCTGGCCCCGGCC
>JBGSUY010000687.1:0-2405 GCA_041753195.1 Chromatiaceae bacterium | reverse complement strand
GGGCCGCCCTGGTGGCGGCCGCGGAGCTGGCCGCCTGGGAGCGCGACCGTGCCTACATGCGCCTCGAGATCCGCCGAGACAACCTGGCCTCCCAGCGACTCTTCGAGGCCGCGGGTTACCGCCGCTTCGGGGTCCTCTCGGACTACTACGAGGACCACATGGAGGCCCTGCGCTACGAGAAGACCCTGGCCCCGGATCTGAAACCGGCGCTGCAGCGGGTGCCCTTCTACGAGCAGACCCTGGACTTCACCTGCGGCCCTTCCGCCCTGATGATGGCCATGCACGCGCTCAAGGCCGACCTGGTGCTGGATCGCACGCTGGAGCTGCGCATCTGGCGGGAGGCCACCACCGTGTTCATGACCTCGGGCCACGGGGGCTGCGGCCCCTTCGGTCTCGCCCTGGCGGCGCGGCGCAGGGGATTCGCGGTGGAGGTCTTTATCAACGACTCGGGTGTTCCCCTGGTGGACTCGGTACGCAGCCCGGAGAAGAAGGAGGTCATGCGCCTGGTCCACGAGGACATGCAGCAGGAGGCCGCCCAGCTCGGTATCCCGATCCACTATCGGACCCTGGACCTGGAGGGCCTGGAGCAGCGGTTCGACGCCGGGGCCGTGCCCATGGTGCTCATCAGCTCCTATCGGATCTACCAGGAGAAGTTTCCCCATTGGGTAGTGGTGACCGGCTTCGACGAGCATTTCGTCTATGTCCATGACCCTTTCGTGGATTACGACAACGGTGAGACTACGCTCGACTCAATCAACATGCCCATACAGCGGGCGGAGTTCAGCCGCATGAGCCGCTACGGTCGGGTAGGTCTCCAGGCGGTGGTCCTGGTGTCCCTCCCCAAGGGGTCCGTGCCCCATGGCTGAGCACCTGCTGCTGGTGGAGCAGGAGTCCGACTGGAAGGCCGGCTTCCCGCGGTTGCCGGTGGTCACCGCCCGGGACTACCTGGCGGGCGGGGAGCTGGCGGCGAAGAAGGACCTGCGGGTCATCAACCTGTGCCGCGGCTACCGCTACCTCTCGGTGGGTTACTACTGCTCGCTCCTGGCCGAGGCCCGGGGGCACAAGGTGATTCCCACGGTGCGCACCATCCAAGACCTGTCCAGCCGGGAGATCTACAGCCTGGACACCGAGGAGCTTGATGCCCTGGCCCAGCGCCTGCTGGCGCGGCGCAAGGGCAGCGCCCTGACACCCACCGCCTACGAGCTCACTATCTGCTTCGGCCATTGCGACGTGCCGAGCCTGGAGGGCCTGGCGCGCCAGATCTTCGAGACCTTCCGCTGT
Source organism: Chromatiaceae bacterium (assembly GCA_041753195.1). GTDB lineage: Bacteria > Pseudomonadota > Gammaproteobacteria > Chromatiales > Chromatiaceae > Thiodictyon. Next base: position 1,124 of record JBGSUY010000687.1, on the reverse strand, counting down.
CCCCTGCTTAAGGTGGAGTTCAGGCTCCACGGTACCTGGCGCATCGGCGCCATCAAGGCCCTGCCGCTCAGTGCCGTGACCAGCAACGGCGAGGGGCACTTCTTCGCCGCCCTGGAGGGCTATCTGTCCAGGCGCTGGCGTCAGCGGCGGGCGCGACTGGCCTACCGCTACGACTTGGCTATGCTCCATAACCCGGAGGAGGACATGCCGCCGTCGGACAAGAAGGCCCTGGCCAACTTCGTGCGCGCCGGCAAGGCACTCGGGGTCAACGTGGAGCCCATCCAGCGCAGGGACTACAGCAAGCTCGCAGAGTACGACGCGCTCTTCATCCGGGAGACCACCCGCATCGGGCACCACACCTTCCGCTTCGCCAAGAAGGCCGACAGCGAGGGCATGGTGGTGATCGACGACCCGGACTCCATCCTGCGCTGCACCAACAAGGTCTATCTCGCGGAGCTCCTTGCCGCCCACAAGGTGCCGCGGCCCAAGACCCTGATCCTGCGCCGGGAGAGCCTGATGGACGCGGCAGCGGAGATCGGCTACCCGGTGGTACTCAAGATCCCGGAGGGCTCCTTTTCCCGCGGGGTCTTCAAGGCGGAGGACCGCGGTGAGCTGACCCGCATCGCCGGACGGCTGTTCAAGGAGTCGGACCTGATCCTGGCTCAGGAGTACCTCTATACCCCCTTCGATTGGCGCATCGGCATCCTCGGGCGCAGGCCCTTCTTCGCCTGCAAGTACCTCATGAGCGCCGACCACTGGCAGATCGTCAAGCACGAGTCCGACGGCCGGCACGAGGAGGGCGGGTTCGAGACCCTGGCGGTGGCGGACGCGCCCCATGCCGTGGTGCGCGCCGCGCTCAAGGCGGCGGACCTGATCGGCGATGGACTCTATGGGGTGGACCTGAAGGAGACCCCCGAGGGGCCGGTGGTGATCGAGGTCAACGACAATCCCAGCCTGGACGCCGGGGTGGAGGATCGCGTACTGGGCGAGGGGCTGTACCGGCAGGTGATTGGCGAGTTTGCGGAGCGCCTGGACCGGCGTCGGGCGGGGAGGCGATGAGCCTCAAGCCGGGCCGAGGGCCGCGGGCCGAGGGCCGAGGGGGAGGGCCGAGTCGGTTTGCCCGG
>JBGSUY010000686.1:0-8171 GCA_041753195.1 Chromatiaceae bacterium | reverse complement strand
ATGGCCGCCTCGGTGGCCACCACCTGCACCTGGGTTGCCCGCAGGGCCGCCTCGGCCGTGCGTAGCCGGGTGCGCGCCTGGTCGAGCTGCTCCTCGGAGATGAAGCGATCCGACCCCGAGAGCCTCTGGAGCCGGGTGAGGTCCCGGCGGGCGAAGTCGAGCTCGCTCTCGTGTTGCTCCACGACGGCAAGGGCATGCTCGCGCTCCTGGCGGGCACGGCGCAGCTCCGCCTGGGCCTGACGCTGCTGGGCCGCCAGGGAGTCCGTATCGAGCACGGCGACCACCTGTCCGGCCTCCACCCGGTCGCCCTCCCGCACCAGTACCTCCTTGACCCGACCTGGGAGCTTGGTGGCCACGTCCACCTCGGTGGCCTCGATGCGCCCGTTGCCCAGGGCAAAGCCCTCCGGTAGGCCGGCGTCAGGGAGCAACGCGCCAAGATATCCAGGCAGGGACCGCCAGTCTTGGCCGGAGACGAGCATCCATCCCGCCGCCGCGAGGGCCGCGAGGGTGATGAGGATCGCCGCGACGACCAGCCAGCGGCGCCTTGTGCTCATGGGACAGGGACCTGGATGACCCGGGCGACAGCACCCGGCGCGATGTTACCGCGCCGTCAGCGGCGGTTCACCCTCGGGCGGCACGAACAGGGGCCCCTCAGGGTCCGCCGTCCCGCCCGTCCACCGCCAGCAGGACCAGGTCCACCAGGGTCTTTGCCTCCAGCTTCTCCATGATCCGCGACCGGTGGGTCTCAATGGTCCGAACGCTTAGGCCCAGCTCGAGGGCGACGGCCTTATTGGATTGGCCCGCGGCGATGCGCTCGAAGACCTCCCGCTCCCGCTTGGTCAACCCTTGCAGACGGCTCGCGGCCTCCTCGGCACGCGCCTGGGCGTCGGCCGAACGCGTCGCCTGGCTCAGGACCTCATGGATTCGATCCAGGAGGCTCTGGGCGCTGAAGGGCTTGGTGATGAAGTCGCGGGCGCCAAGCTTCATGGCCCGCACGGCCATGTCGATGTCGCCGTGCCCCGTGATCATGATGATCGGCAGGGAAGCGCGCGCGGAACGCAGCTGCTTGAGGAGGGTCATCCCGCTCATCCCCGGCATCCGCACGTCGAGGAGCAGGACGGAGGGACGCTCGGGCAGGTCCTGGTAGCGGGCGAGAAACTCATCGGCGCTGGCGTAGGTCTTGCCGTCTATGGCGACGGAGCGCAGCAGCATATGGAGCGACTGACGCATCTCCTGGTCGTCGTCCACCACATGCACCAGGGGGGCGAAGGTCACCCTTGGGCTCCTCTGACCACCGGCAGCTCGATTCGGAACAGCGCACCAGCAGTCACCCCGGGCTCCATGCGAATGCGGCCTCCGAATGACTCGATGATCGTGTGGACGATGGACAGACCGATCCCTAGGGCATCCGGCTTGTCCGTCTCCCAGGCGTCGAACAGCCGTTCGCAGAGGGCGGCGCTCACCCCCGGACCCGTGTCAGCGATCTCAATGGTCACCACACCGGCCTGGTGGTCATGCCCCGTACCCAGCGTCAATCGGCGCCCGCCCCGCTCCACCTCTTCCATCGCCTCGAGGGCATTGGACACCAACTGGATCAGGGCGTGCTCCAACTCCAAGGGGTCACCCAGGAGCTGGGGTATGTCGACGTCGCGGCGGCACTCCACCCGCACCCCCTCGCGCTGGATCCGCTCCTCGAGGAATTCTAGGCAGGATGACACCACCGCGTCGACGTCGAATGTGGTGGCCGGGTTGTCGGTGCGACGGATGCGGGCCCGCAGCCGGTCGAGGATGGCGCCGGCCTGGACCGATAAGTGCTCGATGCGCTCCAGCATGTCACCGAGGTCCGTCTCGCCGAGGCGCCCCTGCTGATGGAGCCGGACCGCCGCCCCCGCATAGTTGCACAGGGCCCCCAGGGGCTGGCTGAGCTGGTGGGCGGTGGTGGAGGCGATCTCCGCCCCTAGGAAGAGCCGCCCGAATTTGCGCAGCTCGGCTCGGTGGGCCTGGACGCGCGCCTGCAGGCATCGCTTCTCGGTCATGTCCAACAGCACCGCGACCGCACCCGAGATGCCCTCGTCATGGTCCCTGAGGGGTCGTGCGGTGACCTGCGTCCAGCGGCCCTCCGCCCGAGCGGGGTTGCGCAGATAGAGCTCCGTGCTGTCGGTCGCCTCCCCGCGGATGGCCCGCACCAGGGGCAGCTCCTCCATCGGCAGGGGTTCCCCCGACTCGTCCCGATAGACCCCGAAGTGGGCAGACCAAGATTCGGGCGGGACGGCCTCGGGACCCGAGCCGACGATCTGCTCCGCCTTACGGTTCCAGAGCACGAACCGTCCGTCCCGGTCCGTAACCACCACCCCGTCGGCCACGCTGTCCAGGATGAGACGCTGAAGATCACGCTGGCGGGTCAGCTCCGCGGTGCGCTCTTCGACCCGCTGCTCGAGGTCTTGGTTGAGCGCCGCGAGGGCCTCTTCGCGCTGTTCCACCTCCGCGGCCATGTGACGAAAGGCGCGGACCAGACTGCCCACCTCGCTGCCATCGGCAGGCGGAAGCGCCACCTGGAAGTCGCCCCGGGCGATCGCCTCCGATGCACCCGCCAGGGCACTGAGGGACCCTGTCTGGCGGCGGACGAGGAGCGCGACCAGCACGGTGGCGAGCAGCAGCAAGGCCCCCATCCCGAGAAAGCTCTCGCGACGCAGCACATCCAGGTCCCGCAGGGGCTTCGCGTTGGACTGGGTGAGGACGAAGGTGAGGCGGCGCTCGGGATCTTCCGTGTCCCAGCGACGCTCAGTGACGTAGGCTAGGTGCTCAGCACCCGCACCCGAGACCGGGGTGAGGGCAACCTGTTGGGAGACGCCGACGGCGGGCAGGACCCCGTCGCCGGGAAGGGCGCGCGCGGGTCGCGCCGGTGGGCCTCCTTCGGGGCCCATCGAGGTAGTCGCCTCCGGATGCAGCAGGGGCTCGCCCTGCTCATCGGTGATCGAGAGTCGGCCCACCCCTTTTGCGAAGAACCCCGCCCGTTCCAGTGCCGGGCCCAGGTCCATGCGGACCAGGAGCAGGCCGACCAGGCCTGCGTCGGCGTCCCGCACCGGGGTCGCTGCCGAAAGCCTGACCCGGGCCGGGGTCTGGTCCTCGCCTCGACCGCGATCGCTCTCGAGTCGCCCAAAGTGGACCGCCCCCGGTGCCAGGCTGGACAACGCGTGAAGGTCGAGACCGACGGGCCCCACCCCTAGACCCTGCGACGGGACCACCGTGGCGCCCGGTGCTGGGCGCGCCACCTTGACCAACTCCCCCACACCGGCCTCGACCCCAAGGAGCCGTATCTCCAGGTAGTCCGGCCTGGCACCGGCGAAAACGAGAAAGATGTGCTGCAGGCGCTCCTCCCATTGGTCCAGGGTCGAGCCGCCGGGGACATCCTGCCCGGACGCGCTCAGGGCCCGGCAGATACCCTGAATCGGGGGGGTCTGGGAGAGGAGCTGGACGTCGTCGCCGAGCCGCTTGATAAGGCGATCGACCTCGTCGGCCGCGCGCTCCGCGTGGAGCCGGAGTTGCTCCAGGTCCCGCTCCGCCAGGGCCTCAGCGCGACCTCGATCGAAGAGGTAGCCGACCGCGGTCGCGGCCCCGACGAGCAGGACGACGAAGACGGCGGAGAGGCGAAGCGACAGCGCCCGCCACGGACTCCGACCATCCCGCGGTCCAGGGCCCGGGTTGCGCGATGGCGGCGGAGGGTCAGGGCTGGGGACTATAGTCGGGAATCCGTCTCTGCACTTCGGAAGGGTCTCCATGGATCACGACCGTGGCTCCGAACTCCCTGAGACGGCGGTGGAGCATGCGTAGCAGGGCGACTCCCGAATCGAAGACCCGCTCCACATCCGACAGGTCGATTACACAGAATCTCAGGGACGAGGGCAGACGCGCGCAAATGTCGCAGACGGCGTTAGAGATGGTGAGATCCAGGCTACCGATGAAGCTCAGGTCGAGCCGGTTCTCCTCCTCGGTATAGGCGGTACGGACAGGCATCTTGGGGTCCTCCTCGAGTCAAGTTGCTACGGGCCCAGTGCCAGTTCCTGCCGGGACCAGCTTCGCGGCCCTCGACCGAAGATCAGGCAGGTTTGGACGATAGCGGGACCGCACTGGGAGGACAATTCGGGCGACCCGCAGCGCGCATCCGTGGAACTACGGAGTCAAAAGTCCTAGAGTCGGGAGGGACCCCGTCCCGGTGGCCGGAACGACGCTAGATGGGCCCAGCGCCTGCCGCGCCGGCGATCGACTCCACCGCCTCGCACAGGAAGTGGCCCAGCATCAGGTGGATCTCCTGGATGCGTGGCGTCTCGCCGCTGGGTATGGCCAGCACGATGTCTGCTTGCTCGGTAAGGTCCAGCCCCCGCTCACCGGTGATCAGGACCCGGGTCAGGCCCCGTTCGGCGGCCACTTCCAGGGCCATGGCTATATTGGGGGAGCGTCCGCTCGTGGACAGGGCCCAGAGGACGTCGCCAGGCCTGGCCAGGGCCTCCAACTGGCGGGCGAAGATCTCGGCGAAGGAGAAGTCGTTTGCCACCGCCGTGGCGGCGCTGGTGTCGAACCCCAGGGCGATGGCGGGCAGGGGGCGACGGCGCTTGTCCAGGAAAGGACCGATCAGCTCGCCACTTAGATGGGTGGCCTCGCCGGCGCTGCCGCCGTTGCCGCAGATGAAGAGGGTCCCGCCCGCTTGGATGGCTGCGGCGGTCCGCTCGGCGGCCCGCACCGTCTCCGAGAGCAGGGGCTCATCACGACGCACCCGATCCAGCAGAGCGGCGGCATCGGTGAGCCGCTTTGAGAGAAGTTCTGCCAGGTCAGCCGGCTGGCTCATGGTCGCCCCCCTTCTCCCTTGGCCCTTCGAGCCTAGTTGTCGCCGCAGCAGGCATCGCCGCCGTCCTTGTATTTCTTGTCCTCTTCCGCCAGGCGGCGCTCGATCTCCGCCTGCTTGCGCGCCTCCCAGACGTCCTTGCGGCCCTCCACCCGCTGCTCCCAGGCGTTGGCCACCTCCTCGATGGTGCGCTCGCCGAAGAGTACCTGGCGCAGGAACTGGTAGGCGACGGCCAGCAAGGCCTCGTCGTCCCCCTCGACCTCCTGATAGAAGCCCTCCGTCAACACATAGGTGCGCCGAAAGCTCTCGCTCAGGACGAATCGGCGGAAGTTGTCGATATCATAGGAGGCCATGAAGAAGAGCTGGAGGCTGGCCTGGGGAGGCCGACCGACGGTCGGACCGGCGGACTTCTTCTTGAGGATCAGCTGATACCACTCGCGGTTCCGCTCATCGTACTCGGCGCAGCCCTGCTCGGAGCGATAGTCCGCAATGCTGATCTCGCGATCCTCCTCGTGGCCCTTGCAGTGGTCCTCCCTCACCAGGGAGTAGCGTTCCTCCGCCTGCGAGGCCCCTTTCTCACGCAGGGCGAGCAGGGCCACCGGGTAGTAACGGCACACGGTGGGGCGGTCCTGATAGGCGCCGCAGCCCTCGTCCCCGTTCAGTTGGAGACAGGTGCCGTTGTCCTCGGTCTTGAGCTTGACTCCGGGCAGCCCGTCCTGGTCCATCTGGAAGGGGACCGTGTACTGCTTGATGAACTCGGCCGACGTCAGGCCCAGTCGGCGCTTGAGCCGCAGGATGTCGTAGGGGGCCAGTGTCACGTCCGCCTGCTTGCAGCAGGCGTTGAAGCAGGAGATGCCCTTGTAGCAGCGGAAGCGGATCTTGGTGTCCGCGGTCAGCGCCGCCGGAATGTTCGGACTTTTGAAGGGAATATCGAACTTGGTGTCGGTCATGTGGCTTCCGTCACAACGGCTAGGCAGCCCCTCGGGGCTATGCCGCTCGCCGCCGCATTAGGTAACGCCAGTCGGGCGGATACTGGGGCCGTCAGCTTAACCCTAAGTTGGGGCAAGGTAGGAAAACTCTCGCGTCTCAGCGGGTGTTGATGGCGGACAGGCCCTGGGCCAGGTTGCCGCAGCGGCCCATGGCTGGCTCGACCAGCGGCTGCGGGCGCTGCTTGGTCGACCTGCGCTGCCCATCTTGGGGGACATACTCCTTAGGCTCGCCATAGGCGTTGATGGCCTTGGACTTGAACAGCAGGAACCAGGCGCGGCCCGTGCCCTCGCCGACGGAGCGGGGACGGAAGATGTTCACGCAGCCACTGGCCACTAGCAGGCAGGCTTCGAGACGCTACCGGTAGGAGGCCGCGTAGCCCGCGCCCATCGTTGGCGACCGCGACCTGCTGTTCCAGGCCCTGGGCAATCTGTCGGCCAACGGGGTCAAGTACACCCCGGAAGCTCGCCGCGAGCCCATTAATCGCGGGTATTCGATCCCCAACATGGAACACCCCCAGACAATGAGTAGGGCACCGGCAGCGTCTGTTTGGGGGATTGCCCTACTGTAAAAGTAAAGATATCCATCTATCTTCGCAGGTGCGGAAAAGGTTCCGGCCCGTGACCCTCAAGGCCCCGGCACTATCGTGGCTCAGCTGGGCGACGCGGCGGCCCCTCGCCCCTGGCCCTCCAGGGGGCGCCACACACGTCGACACCCCCGGAGCGCGCGAATACCCCTGCTCCTGCGCGTGTCGACATACGGTGCACCCGCACAGAGTCGATCCGCGGACGGTGCGGTCGGCCACTCACCAATCGTTACTGGAGATACACGGCATGAAAGCAACCCCTGACTCTCTCGGAAGATCGGGCCGCGGGCGCCTGTGGATGCCCGCGCTCGCGGCGCTCGGGCTTCTGTGCCAACTCAATGCCGCTGAGGCGTCGGACCGGCACCGTACCTGCAGCGCGGAGCCAACCGATGGCTTCATCCGATACGGAGACCTGATGACCTGCGACATCGACCCGGGTACCGACCTGGACGGGTTCCGTTTCGCCGGTGTCTTGGGCGAAGCCATTGTGGTGAAGGCGACCGAACTTGGCGGAAGCGGGAGGCCGTGCCTCGAAATTCTGCGTCCCGACGGAACAACTCTCGAGCCGAAAACGTGCAGCAACACGTCCATTCGCCTAGACACTACCCTCGACCAGTCCGGCCAGTACCGTATCCGCGTTTCCGAGTACTACGCGAGCTATGTGATGCCCTACTCGTTGGTAATCGACCGCGTAGGGCCGGCGTCACCGGTCGCACTACAATTGGACAGGGGCACTAGCACCGACGGCATCGTCAGTCCGCTCGGCGAGATAGATGCCTTTACGTTCGAAGCAGAAGCGGGTGATGCGATTTCGCTGGTCGGTACCGATACCAGTGCAACCAGCGCGTACTTGCGCATGGAATTGTTTGACCCGAGCGGCGCATTGGTCACATCGGCACAGAATCCCGCCCAAGCCTCGCTCAATCGAACCCTCACCGAGTCGGGCATTTACACCGTCCTGTTGTTCGAGTACTACAATACCTACCCGGATATGACCTATAGGCTGGATTACAGCTGCTCCGGCGTCTGCCCGTCGCTCGACCTGACCCGGCGTTATATCGACACCGCCTCCGTCGAGGACATGAACGGCAATGGCTCCTCGGAGGAGGTCGCCCTCTTCCAGCCACTGAATGTCGACCAGACCCGGTTGTTGTTCAAGGACGGCGACAACTGGGCGACGATCAAGAACTTCGCCGTGCTCTACGCTAGCGTCGAACCGATCGCGCTGGCCGCGATCGGCGATAGCTCCGGTGACCTGATCTCCGAGCTCGGGATTCTAGGTATCAATCTGAACAACGGCGGGATCTCCGTATGGACTGTCGATCCGGTACTGGAGGACGTCAGCGCCCGCCAGTACTTCAACTCGGATTACTCGCCGCTCGGGTTCAGCGAGTTCAAGGACCTGAACGGCGACGGAACGGCAGACGTCGGTGTGATGGCGGTCGAGAAGGCCACCGGACTCACGAACCTCAGGGTCCGGGACGGCGTAACGGGCGACTTCCTGGTGACCAGACGGCTCCCGCAATAGGTGGGCTACCTCCCCGCGGTGCACCGCGCCGCGGGGAGTTTCCTCAACAGTCAACGCAGGCGATAATTCTGCCGGGGACGCGGCCGGTGTCAGATAGCCCCCTGTGTCAGGATGAAAGTCCTCTCCCCCTGGAGAGATTTGTGTGACGACGGGGGCATCACCGAACCGGGGCCGGTTGGCCGCCGGGGGTCCGCCGGTAAGGAGCCCGTAGGGCGACTGGATGGCGGACC
>JBGSUY010000685.1:0-9710 GCA_041753195.1 Chromatiaceae bacterium | reverse complement strand
AGATGCTGGCGGACAGCGGGCTCGCCCTGGAGACGGCGGCCAGCCTGGCCGAGGCGGCGGACAAGGTGGTCGCCGCGGCGGCCCGGGCAAACTGAGGGCAGGGCCATGAGCGTACTCATCGACAAGAACACCCGGGTCATCTGCCAAGGCTTCACCGGCAAACAGGGCAGCTTCCACAGCGAGCAGGCGATTGCCTACGGCACCAAGCTGGTGGGGGGAGTGACCCCCGGCAAGGGTGGGCAGCGCCATCTGGATCGGCCCGTCTTCGATACAGTGCACGATGCGGTGCGCGCGACCGGGGCCGACGCCACCATGATCTACGTCCCCGCCGCCTTCGCGGGGGATGCCATCCTGGAGGCGGCAGACGCCGGGATCCGGGTCATCGTCTGCATCACCGAGGGAATCCCGGTGCTTGACATGCTGCGGGTCAAGGCGGCCCTGGCGGCCAGCGAGGCGGTGCTGATCGGCCCCAACTGCCCGGGTGTCATCACCCCCGGCGAGTGCAAGATCGGGATCATGCCGGGCAACATCCATAGCCCGGGGCGGGTGGGGATCGTCTCCCGCTCGGGCACCCTTACCTACGAGGCGGTATTCCAGACCACCAACGCGGGCCTTGGCCAGAGTACCTGCATCGGCATCGGCGGCGACCCCATCCAGGGGCTGGATTTCGTGTCCTGCCTGGACCTCTTCGAGCACGACGCCGAGACCGACGGGGTCATACTGGTGGGCGAGATCGGCGGCAGCGCGGAGGAGGCGGCGGCTGAATTCATCCGCGACCACATGACCAAGCCGGTGGTGGCCTACATCGCCGGTGTTACGGCACCCCCGGGCAAGCGGATGGGGCACGCGGGGGCTATCGTCACCGGCGGCAAGGGCACTGCCGAGGGCAAGTTTGCCGCACTCGAGTCGGCGGGCGTGGTCACCGTGCGCTCGCCTGCCGAGATGGGCTCCCGAATGGCCGAGCTCCTGAGCGGATAGTGTCCGGTAAAGAACGGACAACGCTCTGCGACTTCGCCACACTGACTACCAGACGAAAGCCATGTCCTGTCGTATCCAAATCGCGCAGTTGAACCTCCTGGTCGGGGATGTGGCCGGCAACGGGTTGCGGGTAATCGGCGCCACCGCCGAGGCGCGTGCCGCCGGGGCCGACCTTGTGGTCTTTCCTGAGCTTGCCCTGACGGGCTATCCGCCGGAGGATCTGCTCCTGCGTCCTGAGCTCATGGAGCGCGTGGAATCCGCCTTGGCCCAGATCCGGCGGGAGACGGCGGCGACGGCGCCGGGTGTGGCTCTCGTACTGGGCTATCCAAGGGCCGCCGTCGGCGGTCTCTACAACGTGGCGGGAGTGATTCGCGACGGGGTCATCGTGGCCGAATATGCCAAGCAGGAGCTGCCCAACTACAGCGTCTTCGACGAGAAGCGCTACTTCCAGCCGGGCGCTGCAGCGGCGGTCTTCGCGCACTGCGGACTGCGCTTCGGCCTGAGCGTGTGTGAAGACATCTGGCAGGAGGGTCCGAGCGCGCAGGCGGCAGCGGCAGGTGCCCAGGTCCTGATCAACATCAATGCATCCCCCTTCCATGCCGGAAAGGCCGCCGAGCGCGAGACGCTGCTGTCCCGGAGGGCGGCGGAGCACGGCTTTCCCATCCTGTACGCGAACCTGATCGGAGGCCAGGATGAGCTGGTGTTCGACGGGGGCTCGATTGTCGTTGACCGGATGGGGCGGGTGGTGGCCCGCACGGCCCACTTCGAGGAGGCGGCGCTCCTCGTGGACCTTGACGATACTGGCGCCCCATTGGCGCCACCCCTGGCCGCGGTGGACCGGGGAGCCGAAGGTGAGGCCGCCATCTATCAGGCACTGGTGCTGGGGGTGCGGGACTACGCGCGCAAGAGCGGGTTCAGCGGGGCCGTGCTGGGTCTCTCCGGCGGGGTCGACTCGGCCCTGACCCTGGCCATCGCCGTGGACGCCCTGGGCGCCGAGCAGGTGGAGGCGGTGCTGATGCCCTCGCGCTACACCGCCGACATGAGCAACGAGGACGCACTGGAGCAAGCCCGCCGACAGGGGGTGCGCACCCATGTCATCCCGATCGAGCCCGCCTTTAATGCCTTCCTTGGCATGCTCGATCCGGTCTTCGGCGGTCAGGCCCCCGATGTGACCGAGGAGAACATTCAGGCCCGCTGCCGCGGCATCATCCTCATGGCGCTGAGCAACAAGCAGGGCCGGATCCTGCTCACCACCGGCAACAAGAGCGAGATGTCCGTCGGCTACGCGACCCTCTATGGGGACATGGCCGGCGGCTTCGCCCCCATCAAGGACGTGCCCAAGACGCTGGTCTACCGGCTCTGCCGCTACCGTAACGGCCTGGACCCCGTGATCCCTGAGCGGGTTCTGACCCGTGCCCCATCCGCGGAGCTGAGGCCCGACCAGACCGACCAGGACAGCCTGCCCCCCTACGAGATCCTCGATCCAATCCTGCGCCTCTATATCGAGGAGGACCATGGAATCGACGCCATCGTGGCCGAGGGCTTCGACGAGGCCGTGGTGCGCCGGGTCGCCCGCCTCGTGGACCGCAACGAGTACAAGCGCCGCCAGGCCCCGCCCGGGGTGCGTATCAGCCGGCGCGCCTTCGGCCGCGACCGCCGCTATCCCATCACCAGCGGGTTTTGAGCGTGAATGTCGGCGGCTATCTGGAATGTCTGAGCCCAGTGGACAATGGCACTCAACCGCGCAAAAGGATCAGGGTTCGAGCGCGCCCCGCGCCTCTTCCAGGCGCTTGTGATAGCTCACCTCGACTGCGCCGATGTGTCCGAGTACGATTTCCAGGCACTCCTGCTTTGACTCGTCCTGCGCCTCCTCGAGCCACTGCTCCATTTATTCTCTGAGGATATTGAGGATATCGAGGGCTCCAACCAGTTGCTGGACCTGGGCAACGGCATCGGCCTTGTCGGCGTTTGGCATCGAGTCGTTCCTCCATTGATTGAGTCGCGGGTCAGGCCGACGGGCCGGCTCGCATTGACCCGCGGGTGGACAGAAATTCCAATTGATCCCGGCGCCGTGTATCGACTCCATCCAGCCGAGCGCGTCGCCACAGACATAGATAACGGCATTCGGAACCAAGGCCCCGCCGCATCATATCTCACTTGGCAGGCTCCGCCGCCAGGGCGGTCGGACGGCCTGCCCACCGGTTACCAAGCGGCGGCCCAAAGGTCGGCGGTGCGAGGCGCAATTCCAGAGCCAGTCGATACCGACGGGCCCTTATCAGCCAGGCGTAGGTGTCACTCGATTGTCGGATCGCAGGACGCTGCGTCACCGAAGACGCCTTTGGGCTTGACCGAAAAGAAAGGCCGCGGCGGGTGCCGCGGCGCAGTGGGTCTTGATCATCGTTTTTGTTGTTCCGCGCGACGGCGCGCCGCTGCGCCGCCGTTCTGTTCCTCAACTCAGGGCGCAGCGATCTCCCGCTCCGCGGCGGCGATCAGCACCGACGCCTTCAAGTCTTCGGGCAGCTGGGTGAACTTCTCAACCAGGCTCGGCCAGAGCAGGTTGTAGTAAAGCTCGCCACGCACCAGCACCACGCCTTCTGCCGGGATCTCGTAGGCCAGCTTGCGGGACTCATGGCCCTTCAGGCGGGTGTCGTCTCCGGGCTGTGTGGCGGTAGGCGGGGGCGCGGGCATGCCTTTGTCGTCCTTCATCCCGTAGTAGAAGTAGGCTTGGGGATCCTCCTTGGCGGGATGCGTCTCGAAGTTCTGCCAGACCACCTCGCCCTGGGCGTTGTAGGCCATGACCTTGAGGTGCATGTTTCGGAAGGGTGCACCCGTTGGCATGGCGTGGGGCTGGAGGTTATTTAGCAGGACCTGGGCGGTGATCTTGTCGCCGCCGGCGGTGGTATCGAGGTCGAAGATCACGGCGCGTTTCAGCATGGCGTGGTTATGTCCCCCACCCATGGCGTGGTCGGAGAGGCCGTCGGAGACACCCATGTGGCACCCCTGGCAGTTCACCTGGGTGCCACTGGCGACGATCTCGTTGCCGGTCTGGCAAAGCGGGACGCCCTTGGGATTGGGCCGCTGATCATGGCAGCCCATGCAGGCCTCGGAGGACCTCATCTGTGTGGAGTTCGCGGCGAGGGGCAGCGCCGGGACCGGCTTGCCCTGGAACTCGACCGGCTCGCCCAGGTGGGGGTTGGGTTTCTTGTCACCTTCGCCGACGGCACCACCGAAGAGGTCTCCGGCGGCGGAGAGCTTCTGGGCGGCGATCGGGAAGCCCGCTGGCCCCTGCAGACTGTCGGCCAGCTCGTAGGCGGCGATTCCCATCCTTAGCTTGCCGTCCTCGCCCTTGATGCCCTTGTAGCTCTTGAGGGTATGGCAGGCGACGCAGTTCACGCCCTCGCTATACGCGGCCATGGCGTCCAGCTTGGTGGTCTTGTCCCTGGCCGCGTTCGGTGCGTGACAGTTGAGGCAGACGGGGAAAGTTCCGGATTTCTTGTGGACCTGACCCTCGGCCGTGGGGTCACCGACCTCCATCTGGTAGAAGGCCCCGTGGATGGGGTCCGCAAGGGCCGTGCTCTTGGCGTGCATGGACCCTTGCCATTGGCGGAAGATCTCCTGGTGACAGCTTTTGCAGACCTCGGAGGAGACCTGGTGGATGGGCCCCGCCTCCTCCGCCATGGCCCCCGGACTGGTCAGTAATGCCAAGGCGCCGAGCATGCCGCACTCTAAGATGTGGTCCCGGAATCGCCTACTGCCTTGATTGCGCATGGTGTCGCTCCTCTCTTCCGTTGGTTCGCTTGTTGGTTGATTTTTCCGCAATGAATGGACCTGCGGTGCCTGCCGATGCTCGCGTTCTGGCCTCAACCCTGGGCGGGGACACGGGGCGAGGGAGTGCGGTTCCTGAGATCCGGTGCACTGGCCCCGGACATTGAATTGGCCACCCCGCAGCCCCGCCGGGTGGCTATTGTTGGCCGGCGCACGGTTGCGGGGGAAGTGAGCCGGGTCAATGAACCCGGCGTTAAATGTAGACTGACGGCCCGATTCGACGCAATCCTATTGCCGCAGGCTCGACCGAGCCACAAGCAAATAAGCAAATAATAAATCAATGAAATTAAGCCAGTGGCGCGTGCCGGGCTCGCCAATCCGTACCGGCCCCCTCTCGTCCATTAGGAGCTGTCGGTTATGAATCTGCCTTGCCTCTCCCGGTTGCCAGCGGCCCTTCTCCTGGCCCTTCTCATTTTGGCGCTCGTCTGCCCCGGTCCTCTCTTGGCCGCCAAGGTCAAGCTCGATCCGAGTGAGTGGGGGCACCTGGCGGGGGCCGACTGCGTGAGCTGCCATACCAAGGCCTCGGCGGGGCTCACCCAACAGTGGCACGAGAGCGCCCATCAGAAGGCCGGCGTGAACTGCATGGACTGCCACCGGGCGGACCGCTCAGAGCCGGACGCCCGGGAGCACGAGGGGCAGGTGATCGCCACCATCGTCTCCCCCAAGGACTGCGGGCGCTGTCACGCGCAGGAGTACGAGGAGCAGCAGGGCTCGGTCCATGCGGAGGCCCACTCGCTGATCGAGGAGCGCGTTCCCGCCCTGGCCCACAACTTCACCGGTGCGGCCATGCAGGCGGCGGGCTGCGACCAGTGCCACGGCTCCCGGGTCAAGGTTCGGGGTGACGGAACCCTGGACCCCGCCACCTGGCCCAACTCCGGGATCGGGCGCATCAACCCGGATGGATCCAAGGGCTCCTGCTCCGCCTGTCACGGCCGCCACCGCTTCTCGAAGGCCCAGGCCCGGGAGCCGGAGGCCTGCGTGCGTTGCCACGCGGGGCCCGACTCCCCGGACAAGGAGATCTTCGAGGCATCCAAACACGGCATGATCTATGTGGCAGAGCGGGACCGCATGAACCTGGGGGCGGACAAGTGGGTCGCCGGGCGCGACTACACCGCGGCCCCCACCTGTGTGACCTGCCACATGGGTGCCGCCGGCAAGCTCCCGGCGACCCATGACGTGGGCCTGCGCAACGCCTGGAGCCTGAACAGCCCGGTCTCGGAGCGCCAGCTCTTGGTGATCCTGGAGGATGGGGGCAAGCTGGAGCTGCCGGCGAGCGCACCCCAACCGAAGCGGGGGAGCGAGGTTGTCAGGGCGGACGGGAGCCTGGGCAAGGTGAAGGCTGTGGCCACCCCGGACCGTCGCCGCCAGGCCATGAACCTGGTATGCCAGGAGTGTCACGGCAAGGCCTTCACCGAGGCCTTCATGAAGCAGTTCGACTCGGTCGTCGAGCTCTTTAACACCAAGTTTGCCATCCCCGCCAAGGCGATCATGGGCGAGCTCTACGGGCGCGGACACCTGACCCCCACCGCCTTCGACGAGCCCATCGAGCTCACCTACTGGGAGCTCTGGCACGACGAGGGGGCCCGGGCCCGCCACGGAGCCTCCATGGCGAGCCCCAACCATGCCTGGTGGGAGGGGATGTACCTCGTGGGCCGCAATTTCTACGGGCGCTTCCTGCCCGAGGCGCGGGCCCTGGCGGGGGACCAGGCGGCCGAGGTGGTGGAGGCGCACCTGCAGGGCGAGGGTCACCAGTGGCTGGCCGATCCCAACCAGGGCAGCACCATCCTCGGGTTCGCGCTGGGGGGGGCTGAGGCTGGAACCGAGACGGCCGACCCGGGCGAGCCCGCCGCTGCCCCGGAGGCGGAGTGATGATCCGGCTGCGCGCACCCCTGTTCATTACCCGCCACGTCCTCATCGCCCTGGTCGCCGGCGGGCTCGGTGGCGTGCTCTTCATGGTCTTCCTGATGGAGTTCGACCATTTCACCAGCAGCAACGAATTCTGCACCACCTGCCACTCCATGACCTTCGCGGACGAGGTCTATCGGCAGTCCTCGCACTACAACTCGGCCTCCGGGGTGCGGGCCTCCTGCGGGGACTGCCATGTCTCGCAAGGGGTCTTCGCCGCCACCTGGGACCATGCCATTGGCGGCAAGGACCTCATCAAGCAGGTCAAGGGCCAGCTCTTCGGCCCCGACTATGACGACCCGGTGGTGAACGCCCTACACCTGCCCGAGGCCGCCTTCGCCGCCCGGGAGTGGTTCCGCAAGCGGGATTCGGCGACTTGTAAGCGCTGCCACACCCTGGAAGCGATCCAGGGCAAGCGGGGGGGCACGGCGGCCATCCACCAGGAGGAGGCCCCGGGCAAGACCTGCATCGACTGCCACTACAACCTGGTCCACCGTCCCGTGCCCGATCAGAGCACCTTCAAGCGGGAGGCCTGGAACCAGATGGTGGAGGGGGAGTTCGGCCTCCCGGCAGGCCACGCGGCGGAGCTGATGGCGGGGCATTGACCAAGTCCGGGGAGTCGTACCGCGACTTGACCCCGGCTGGGGTCGGCGGACCTTCCGCAAGTCGCTCGCGGGTGAGGCGCGGGCAGTTCAGCCCAGAATGCGCCCCAGGACCCGGTTCACCTGCCCGATGCGCTTGCCGGGGTCCGCGAGGTCGGCGAAGAAGCGGAGCTTGTCGCCGCCGTCGAGCTTGAATTCCTTGGGGGCGGACTGGACCAGGCGGATCACCCGTGCCGGGTCCACCTTGGGCTCGGGTCCGAAGAGGATGCGACCACCGGCCGGGCCGGCCTCGATCTTCTTGATCCCATGGGGCTGGACCCGGAGCTTGAGTGTCGTGATCTCGAGCAGGTTCTTGGCCGGCTCCGGGAGTAGTCCGAAGCGGTCGATCATCTCCACCTGGAGCTCCTTCAGCCCCTCCGGATTGGCGGCGCTGGCGATCCGCTTGTAGAGGACCAGCCGCGTGTGGACGTCCGGTAGATAGTCCGCCGGCAGGAGTGCCGGGAGGCCGAGATCGATCTCGGCCCCATGGTCCAGGGGCCGGTCCAGCTCAGGCGTCCGACCGGCCTTGAGCGCCTGGACGGCCCGCTCCAGCAGGTCCATGTAGAGGCTGAAGCCGATCTCCTCAATCTGACCCGATTGCTCGTCACCCAGGAGCTCCCCGGCCCCCCGGATCTCCAGATCATGGGTGGCCAGGGTGAACCCGGCGCCCAGCTCCTCCATGGACTCGATGGCCTCGAGGCGCTTCTTGGCATCCTCGGTCATGGCCTTGGGGGGCGGGGTGATCAGGTACGCATAGGCCCGGTGGTGGGAGCGCCCGACCCGCCCGCGCAGCTGGTGGAGCTGGGCCAGCCCGAGCTTGTCCGCGCGGTTAATGACGATGGTGTTGGCGGAAGGGACGTCGATACCGCTCTCGATGATCGTCGTGCACACTAGCAGGTTGAAGCGCTGGTGATAGAAGTCGCGCATGATGCGCTCCAGGTCCCGCTCCCGCATCTGGCCGTGGGCGATCTCCACCCGGGCCTCCGGGATCAGGGCGGTGAGCTTCACCGCCTGGTGCTCGATGGTCTCCACCTCGTTGTGGAGGAAATAGACCTGACCGCCACGCTTGAGCTCGCGCAGCACCGCCTCCTGGACCAGGGCGTCGTTCCAGGGGCTGACGAAGGTCTTGATAGGGTGCCGCTCCACCGGCGGGGTGGCGATGATGGAGAGGTCCCGCAGGCCTGACATGGCCATGTTGAGGGTCCGCGGGATGGGGGTGGCGGTCAGCGTCAGCACGTCCACCTCCGCGCGCAGTGCCTTCATCTGCTCCTTGTGGCGCACCCCGAAGCGGTGCTCCTCGTCGATGATGACGAGCCCCAAGCGCTTGAACCGAACGTTGCCCTGCAGGAGCTTGTGGGTCCCCACCACGATATCGATGGTGCCGTTCGCGAGCCCCTTCAGGATCGCCTTCTGCTCCTTGGCATTGCGGAAGCGTGAGAGTGACTCGACCTTCACCGGCCAGTCGGCGAAGCGGTCGGAGAAGTTGGTGAAGTGCTGCTCCGCGAGCAGGGTGGTGGGGACCAGCACCGCCACCTGACGCCCACCCTGGACCGCCACGAAGGCGGCGCGCATGGCCACCTCGGTCTTGCCGAAGCCCACATCACCGCACACCACCCGGTCCATGGGCTTGGGGTCCTCCATGTCCTGGAGGACCCCTTCGATGGCCCGGAGCTGGTCCGGGGTCTCTTCGAAGGGGAAGGCGGCGGCGAAGGCAGCATACTCGTCCCCCGGGGCCGGGAAGGCGACCCCTTGGCGGGCGGCCCGCCGAGCATAGATGTCCAGGAGCTCCGCGGCCACGTCGTGGGCCTTCTCGGCGGCCTTGCGCTTAATCCGATCCCATTGATCGCCGCCCAGGCGGTGGAGCGGGGCGTTCTCCGGCGAGGCCCCCGTGTAGCGCGAGATGAGATGGAGCGAGCTCACCGGGACATAGAGCTTGTCCCCATTCGCATACTCCAGGACCAGGAACTCGGTGGTGGTGCCGCCCACCTCCAGGGTCTGGAGCCCCAGATAGCGACCGACCCCATGCTCCTCGTGGACTACCGGGGCCCCCAGCGCCAGCTCGGTCAGGTTTCGGACGATGGCCTCGCCGTCCCGCTCCCGGGCCCGCCGGCGGCGCTCCTGGCGGACCCGCTCCCCGTAGAGCTGGGTCTCGGTGATCAGGGCCAGGTCCGGGCCGGCGAGCCAGAGGCCCTGCTCCAGGGGGGCCACCGTGAGGCCGATGGCGTCCCGTCCTTGGAGGAAGGCGGACCAGCCCTCTACCGGACGAGGCTGGATGCCGAATCCGTGCAGGTGGTCGGCCAGGGCCTCCCGGCGTCCCAGGCTCTCGGCCACGAAGAGGCAGCGCCGGCCGGGCTCGGCGAG
>JBGSUY010000684.1:0-3739 GCA_041753195.1 Chromatiaceae bacterium | reverse complement strand
CTCGGCCGGACGCCGCCGCGGAGACCCGCGCGGGGCAGGGAGCGCCGGCTCTCGGCCCAGAGGTCGGGGCCAGGGACATGACCGTGGCGGCGCAGGAGGCGCAACGTGAGCAGATCCTCAAGGAGTACGAGGCTCTGCGGCGTACGGCCGAGGAGCAGATGCGCCAGTACTGGCAACGGAGGGGGATCCCGGGTCCCGTGGGCATGCCCTATAGGCACCCGGGCTACGGCTATGGTCCTAGGGGCTATCCCGCTAGATGAGTCCCGAAAGTCTACTAGACGCGCCCTTTATGGCTAAGGGAAGAAGCGGGGTTCAGCCCGAGGGATCGACTGGTGACGGGATTCCCCGTCCGGGTCGCAGGGGTCCGGTGCAGCGCCGACACACGTAGGTCTGACCGGCGAGCACCCGATGGTGGCGGATGGTGCTGAGCTGATGCTCACCGCAGCCGCAGTGATAAAGAAAGAAGCGGGTGGCGCGGCGCGGGACACGCGAGAGGTCGTAGCGGTGGCAGCGCTCGGGGGCGGCGCCGAACTGTTCCATGATGGCTCGCCACTCTGGTCCATGGGGCCGGATGCGGTGCCCGTGGCGCTTGAATGCGACCACATGGGCCACCTCGTGGGGAATGGTCTCGGCAAGGAAGCTGTCCGGGTTCTCCCGCAGGAGTACCGGGTTGTAGCGGATGGTCCAGGGGCCCCGGATCCCATGGGGGGCCCCGCAGCGTGCCTGACCGGCTGCCCGCCCGCGCAGGTCGAACCGAATCTCCAGCGACTTGACGCGAACGCCCAAATCGACCGCAGCCTGGCTCAAGAGCTCCCCGGTTCGCGCGATCGCCAGGGTCAGAAGGCGATGATCGGGGACCCGCTGCCCAGGCGGGCTATCGCCTTGGTCTGTCGTATCCGCGGAGGGTCGGATCGCAATCCCGGGCATGGGGTTCTCGAGGGGGCGGCTGGGGCGGAGACTCCAAGCTTAGGTGATTTCTGTCAAATCATGCACCATCACGCGGGTCTTTTCGCCCGCCTTCGGCGTCGCGCCGACAGTTACATAGCCCAACTATGCTCCTATCGGCGCTCCTTGATAGGCAGAGGAACATCCTTCGCGATCTGGTACATGATTCGCCGGCAATCGCCTAAAACCCGGGCCGGCGATCCTGTCGCCCCGGACGGGGGGGCAGAGAGGGCCATTCGGGCTTGCTTATCGCGCCGGGTGCACCTACACTTCCGGCGCTCAGGGATGACGGATCTGGTATCCGCGCAGGTTAGCCCCTCGAGGGGGCGCTCCCACGGACCCCGTCATCGACCCCGAACCCCGGGGTTTTTTTGTATCTCACGATTTGGACCGCGGGCGCCACAGGGCGGCGGCGGTCCACAAAGAGAGTGGGCCGCAGGCCCATTTTTTGTTTTGCGGGGCCGAAGATGGAGCCGTTGGACAGCAGCCTCACCCGGTTGGCACGGCGTGTCGCTGAACCCATGGGCTATGAGTTGGTCGGGGTCGAGCACATTCGGCGCCCCTCGGGTGCCTCGACCCTGCGGGTCTACATCGACCATCCTAACGGCATCACCCTGGACGATTGTGCCGCGGTAAGTCACCAGCTGAGCGGAGTCCTGGACGTGGAGGACCCGCTGCCTGGCCACTACGACCTGGAGGTGTCCTCGCCCGGGCTCGACCGCCCCCTTGTTTACCCGGAGCATTTTGAGCGTTTCCGCGGGCAGCGGATCCGGGTACGACTGGCGGAGAAGATCGAGGGCCGACGCAAGCTCGAGGGCGTTCTCCTCGGGGAGCATGCTGGGATAATCCGTCTGGAGGCGGATGGGCGTGAATGGGAGCTGCCCTTGGCGGCCCTGGAGTCCGCCCGCCTGGTGCCAACATTCTGACGATGCGGATGATGAGGGCTCGCAGCCGAGTGCTGGGGCACCTGTGCGATTCGAGATTCCGGAGCTATGAGCAAAGAGATCCTGTTGGTCGTTGAGGCCGTGTCCAATGAGAAGGACGTCCCCGAGGATGTGATCTTCGAGGCGATCGAGGCGGCCCTGGCCTCGGCGACCCGCAAGAAGTACGGCGGCGAGATCGATGTGCGCGTCGCCATCGATCGCAAGACCGGTGACTATCGGAGCTTCCGCCGTTGGGAAGTAGTGGAGGACCCGGTGGAGGGTACCCTGGAGGCGCCGGAGCGTCAGATCACCCTGTCCGCTGCCGAGATCCTGGAGCCCGGGCTCAAGGCCGGCGACTTCATGGAGGAGGAGATCGAATCGGAGCTCTTCGGGCGCATTGCCGCGCAGACCGCCAAACAGGTGATCGTCCAGAAGGTGCGGGAGGCCGAGCGCGCCAAGATCGTCGAGTCCTACACGGACCGCAAGGGCGAGCTGGTCACCGGGATCGTCAAGAAGGCGGACCGGGGGACCATCCTGCTCGACCTGGGCAACAATGCGGAGGCCCTGATCCCCCGTGACCACGTGATCCCCCGGGAGTCGGTGCGCCCGGGTGACCGCCTGCGCGGTTACCTCTTCGATGTGCGTGCCGAGGCCAAGGGGCCCCAGCTGTTCGTCAGCCGCACCGCGCCCGAGCTGCTGATCGCACTATTCAAGCTGGAGGTGCCCGAGGTCGGAGAGGGCATGATCGAGATCCTCGGCGCCGCCCGCGATCCCGGTGTGCGGGCCAAGATCGCCGTGCGCACCCGGGACCCGCGCATCGATCCCGTGGGTGCCTGCGTCGGTATGCGCGGCTCCCGGGTCCAGGCGGTCTCCAATGAGCTCAACGGCGAGCGGGTGGACATCATCCTCTACGACGACAACCCGGCCCAATTCGTCATCAACGCCATGTCGCCGGCGGACGTCGTCTCGATCGTCATCGACGAGGAGGCGCGGAGCATGGACGTGGCGGTCAAGGACGAGAACCTGTCCCAGGCCATCGGCCGCTACGGTCAGAACGTACGGCTCGCCAGCCAGCTCACCGGTTGGACCCTCAACGTCATGAACGAGGAAGAGGCCGCCGCCAAGAGCGAGCAGGAGGCCAATCGGGCGGTGGAGAGCTTCATGGAGGAGCTGGGAGTCGATGAGAACCTGGCGAGCATCCTGGTGGATGAGGGCTTCACCAGCGTGGACGAGGTGGCCTATGTCCCCTTATCGGAGATGCGGGCCATCGGCGAGCTCGACGACGAGACCATCAACGCACTGCGGGAGCGCGCGAAGGACGTGCTGCTCACCCGTGCCATCGCCTCCGAAGAGGTCTTGGGGGGCGAGCCGGCAGAGGACCTGCTGGCGATGGACGGGATGGACGAGGGCCTGGCCCTCGCGTTGGCTGCGCGGGGGGTCGCCACCATGGACGAGCTGGCGGATCAATCGGTCGACGAGCTGATGGAGATCGAAGGCATGGACGCGGAGCGGGCGGCGCGGCTGATTATGAAGGCCCGTGAGCCCTGGTTTGCGGAGGCGGGCGACGCGTCCCGGTAGGAGGTCAGTATGAGTGAAGTGACGGTCAAGCAGCTTGCCTCCACGGTCGGCGTCCCGGTCGAGCGCCTCCTGACCCAGCTCAGTGAGGCAGGCATTCGCGCCAGCGGGGCGGACGCCACCCTGACCGAGCAGGAGAAGCTCCAGCTCTTGGGTTATCTACGCCGCAGCCACGGAAAGGCGGAGCCCGAAGGGGGCGCGGCCCCCAGCCGCGTCACCCTCAAGCGCAAGTCCGTGACCGAGCTGCGTCAGCCGGTGGTGGCGCCCCGCGGCCCCGCGGGCCGCGGCCTCGCCGT
>JBGSUY010000683.1:0-2103 GCA_041753195.1 Chromatiaceae bacterium | reverse complement strand
CCGACCGCTACGTGCGCCTGCTGAGCACCCTACTCAACTGGGGCGAGGGCACGGGCTGGCGCGACCGCATCGTCCCCGAGTGCGACCCACAACGCCTCATCCGCGAGCAGCTCCTGGATCTGGACCGTGCCCTGGAGGTCGACGCCCGGGGCTTGCGCCTCGGCGGCTGCCGGGTGCAGACCCTGTCGGTCAAACGCTTCCCGGATCGGCTGGGCTTTGGCCTCGCCGCGCGGTTTCTGGGTGACCCGCTCTCGGGCACCCGCGGGGTGCGTCACAACCTGCTGGTGACGCTCAACCTGCACTTCCCCGAGCCCGAGGCGACCCGGGTGCAGCTCACCGCCCAGCGCCAGTGGGCCGCCAACATGGCCTACGGGCCGCTGGTCAGGTTCCTGCCCAACCTCGCCCAGCGCAAGCACGGCTTCGACGTGCTGTTCGAGGCCCTGGACAATGGAGACCGGCCGCTGAAGGCCTATCTGGGGCTGGTGCTCTTCACCCCGCCCGCGGAGGCGGTGGCGGCGCTCTCGAACCTGCGCACCTACTGGCGCGAGCTCGGCTTCCAGGTCATGGCCGACCATTTCTTCAGCCTGCCGCTCTTCCTCCACTGTCTGCCCTTCGGCGCGGAGCGCGCGGTGCTCAGGGACACCATGCGCTACCGCACCCTGGCCGCCACCCAGGCGGTGACCCTGATGCCGGTGTTCGGCGACTGGAAGGGCACCGGCACGCCCGTGCTCAACCTGGTCGCCCGCTCCGGGCAGCTGATGGAGGTGTCGCTCTTCGACACCGCGTCGAACTACAACGCGGTGATCGCCGCCCAGTCGGGATCGGGCAAGAGCTTCCTCACCAACGAGCTGCTGGCCACGAACTTAAGCGTCGGCGGGCGCTGCTGGGTGATCGACGTGGGGCGCTCCTACGAGAACCTGTGCACCTCGCTGGAGGGTCAGTTCGTCGCCTTCACCCGCGAGGCCACACTCTGCCTCAACCCCTTCGAGCTGATCCGCAACTGGGAGGAGGAGGCCGACGTCATCACGGCGCTGGTGACCGCCATGGCCGCGCCGACGGAACCCTTGGGCGACTACCGCACCGCGGGCCTCAAGCGGGCGCTCAAGTCCCTGTGGGACACCAAGGCCACCGCCATGACGGTGGACGACGTGGCCGCGGCGCTGCTGGCCGATGAGGACCGGCGCATCCGCGACGTGGGCCAGCAGCTCTACCCCTTCACCACCGCGGGGGAGTATGGGCGCTTCTTCAACGGGGCGAATACGGTCGCCTTCGAATCGAACTTCGTGGTGCTGGAGCTGGAGGAGCTGAAGGGCCGCAAGCACCTCCAGCAGGTGGTCCTGCTGCAGCTCATCTATCAGATCCAGCAGGTCATGTACCTCGGGGACCGCGCCCAGCCGAAGCTGGTGGTGATCGACGAGGCCTGGGACCTGCTCACCCAGGGCGACGTGGCCCGCTTCATCGAGACCGGCTACCGGCGCTTTCGCAAGTACGGCGGCGCGGCGGTCACCGTCACCCAGTCCCTGAACGACCTCTACAGCAACCCCACCGGGCGGGCGATCGCGGAGAACAGCGCCAACACCTTCCTGCTGGCCCAGCCGAGCCAGGCCATCGAGCAGCTCCAGGCGGAACGGCGCTTACCCATGACCGAGGCGGGGGCGGAGCTGCTCAAGACCGTGCACACGCTCCCCGGCGCCTACTCCGAGATCATGGTCCTCACCGACCGCGGCGGCGGCATTGGGCGCCTCGTCGTCGATCCCTTCCGGCGGCTCCTGTACTCCACCGACCCCAAGGAGGTGGCGGCGCTGCGCCGATTGCGCGAGCGGGGGCTCTCCGTGGTGGAGGCCATCCGCACCCTGCTGGCGGAGCGTGATCATGGCGCTTGAGACCCGGGACAGGCCCGCGGCGCGCTCGAGGAGGGCCGTCTCCCCGTGGGTCCTGGTCCTGCCGGTGCTGCTCGTTGCAGTCGCGTCGGCCTGGGTCGGCGCCTGGTGGGCAAGAGAGAGTCTGAGGGCCGAGCTGACGCTCCGTCCCCCCGTGGTCCTGTTCGACATGGCCGACGCGGTCCGCGATGTGCCGCCCGCGCAGCTCGCCAACAGCGTCGCC
>JBGSUY010000682.1:0-2721 GCA_041753195.1 Chromatiaceae bacterium | reverse complement strand
CCGCCCTCGGCCATGGGCGCCGGTCCCGAGCCCCTGGGCGCGACCCGGCGGGCCTTCCCGCTTGCGCACTCAGATCTCCGCCACGATCTTGTCGTAGAAGGTCAGGTAGTCGTCCCGGTTAGGGCCCTCGCTCCACTCAATTGCCGAGCGGGGATGCTGGTTGAGCTGACCCGTAAGGTTGTAGGGAATCGAGGGGCCCCACTCAATCTCCCGGCGCAGGGGCACCAGGTAGTTCTGGATCACCTCGACGATGGGCCTCAGGTTGAACTTGGGGTTGCGCAGGAACCCCAGCAGCAGCTCAGTATGACAGTTCCCGGCCCCGCGTCCGAAGCCGTAGAGGGTGGAGTCCACCCGGTTGCAGCCCAGGATGATGGCCTCGATGGTGTTGGCGAAGGCGAGCTGCTGATTATTGTGGGCATGGATCCCGATGTCCTTGCCGGTGCCCGCCAGGGCCCCGGCATACTGCCGGTAGAGCCGGTCTATCTGCTCACGATAGAGGTGGCCGAAGCTGTCCACGATCACCATGGTGGTGGCCGGGGTGTCGGCGATGGCCTCCAGAACCGTGTCGATCTCCTCCTCCGTGATGTTGGAGACCGCCATCAGGTTGGCGGTGGTCTCATAGCCGAGCTCCGCGGCGTGGCGGATCATGTCCACCGCCTCGGAGACCTGGTGGGCATAGAAGGCCACCCGGATCATGTCGAGCACGCTGTCCTGGGCGGGCAACAGCTCCGTCTGCCAGTCACTCTTGCCCGCGTCCGCCATGGCCGCGAGCTTGAGTCCGGTGCCGGCGGCCTTGTGGTCACCCACCACCCGGCGCAGGTCCTCCTCGTCGCAATGGCGCCAGGGGCCGAAGCGGTCCTTGGGGAAGACCTTGCGGGAGTTCTTGTACCCGATCTCCATGTAGTCCACCCCCGCCTCCACGCAGGCCCGATACAGGGCGCCGACGAAGGCATCGCTCAACTGGTGGGCATTGACCAGGCCACCGTCGCGGACGGTGCAGTCGAGCACCTTGAGCTCGGGCCTGTAGGTGATCCAGGGTGCCTTGTCGGCCATGGGTGTTTGCTCCTCGCGATGGGTCAAGGCCCAATTGTCCGCTCAACGCGTGGCGCCGGCAAACGGCCGCCGCGCATGCGTGGTGGAGCGCTGGGCGCGGGCTTCACCTCCCCTTGCCGTGCCGCCAGCGGCGGGAGGAGCGGCTTCCCTGGGTCGCGAGCGAGGACTATGCTAAGTGCGGGTACGCGTCCACCCCAGGCGCACGCAACCCGAGGCAATGGCGACAACCCCCCGCGAATTTCTGGAGAGCCATCATGACAGACCCGATCGTACGGGTTTACGAGAGCGAACGGCAGGCGCGCAACGCGGCCAACAGGCTGAAGGAGGAGGGGTTCCCCCCGGATGAGTTTTATCTGGTGACACCCCTCTCCGGCGAGGAGGTGGACCCGGTCGCCACCGTCTCCAGTGCCCTCCTGGCGGGACGCGTCCTCGGCAAGCAGGCCCAGCGCTACGCCCAGTTCGTCGAGGGTGGCCGTTCCTTCGTCGCGGTCCGCCCCCCCTTCGGATACGCTCAGCTCGCGGTGAATATCTTGGCGGAACAGGGACCCATCGAGACGGAGCCGCGGCCGCCACAACGGTCGTCGATGGCCTGGGACGAGGGGGCCCCCTTCTCCTCCGCCTTCCAACTCAAGACAATTCAACGTAACCAACCGGCACCCTTTTCCTCCCTGCTCGGCCTCGGCACCATCTCCCGGAGCGGTCGGAGCTTCTTCGCGACCCTCCTCGGCGAGCTGACGGATCCGCATTTCGCCCTCTTCGGCCGCTCCGGCCTGAGCCCTGAACCCGCCCCCCTGTCCTCCCTCTTCGGCCTAAAGACCTTGTCGCTCTC
Source organism: Chromatiaceae bacterium (assembly GCA_041753195.1). Lineage (GTDB taxonomy): Bacteria > Pseudomonadota > Gammaproteobacteria > Chromatiales > Chromatiaceae > Thiodictyon. The sequence continues at coordinate 839 of JBGSUY010000682.1, read as the reverse complement.
ACAGGGCCCCTGGAGTTCGAGCTTCGGCCTGCCTCTCCTGCAGAGCGATCCGGCGCCCCTGTCGTCCAAGCTCGGGCTCCTCGTGTCGACTGGCGTGCCGCTTCGGGAGCATGCGGCACCATTCTCCGCGATCCTAGGCCTGCCGGCGCTATCCCGCAGACGCAGCGTCCTGTCCAGGCTGTTCGGGGAGTTGGCCAGTCCGCACTTTGCCCTGTTCGGGCGAAGCTCGCTCAGCTCCCGCGCGGCGCCCCTCTCGTCGCTCGTCGGACTCAAGACCCTCTCGGGCCGGTTCGGGCCGTCCTGGAGGAGGAGCTTTGGTCTCCCCCTGCTCACATCCGGGTCGCCCTCCTCCCTCGGCCTCCCCCTGCTGTCAGCCAATCCCGCGCCGCTCTCCTCCCTGTTCGGCCTGCGGGTGCTGAGCCGCTACCAGTAGTGCCATCCCTCTCCGAGGCAAGCCCTAAACGGCTTGCCCGCCTTCCGCGGGTCTTCCAATCTCACCGCTCTCCGACAGGTACCCCTGCGGCCCGTCTCGGCCGCTTTGGTGTCAACAAATTCTCGCTGAGCCGACTTTATAGGGGTGTCATGCCTGCTTGACACTCTAAAGAGTCCACTTCCCTTGACATTCGGCCTCGTCGTTTCTACGCTTCTCCACAGATCGGCTGAGGTTTCTCGCCTAGCGGGAAACCCCATCCGAACACCCCCGACCACTGGCCCCGCCAGCGGTCGGCTCGACACATGGCGGTCCTAGTCTCGCGTGAGATCCGCCAACGGCTGGGCAAAGGGGTGGCCCCCCGTGCGGGGTTCGCACGTCCCCGAGGTCCCCTGCGACCTCTGTTTGT
>JBGSUY010000681.1:0-2644 GCA_041753195.1 Chromatiaceae bacterium | reverse complement strand
ACAAACAGAGGTCGCAGGGGACCTCGGGGACGTGCGAACCCCGCACGGGGGGCCACCCCTTTGCCCAGCCGTTGGCGGATCTCACGCGAGACTAGGACCGCCATGTGTCGAGCCGACCGCTGGCGGGGCCAGTGGTCGGGGTGTTCGGATGGGGTTTCCCGCTAGGCGAGAAACCCTATTCGGGATACGGAAAGCTTAGAAACTGTCGAAGAAAATGTCAACGCGAACTGTCACAACATGGTGTCAATAGCACTTGACACGCGGGAGACGGCGGCCCGGGCAAGCCCTGCACGGCCTAGGCCCTGCGGGGCATCCAGGTGAAGGGAGCCAGCGAACGTAACGACGACCCTAGGGTCGCCCTGCCGGCTCTCTGCGGCGGCCCGTCACCGCGAGTCCTTCAGCACCCTGAAACCGAATGCCGAGGACAGCGGCGTGGGATTGTCAGACAGCACCCGATAGTTCATCTTGGACGAGAGCGGCGTGGGATTTGAGGAAAGCAGGGGCTGGCAGAAGCTCGCGTCGCCCAGGTGGTGATTGTCGGCCAGGGTCTTCAGACCCAGGTAGGAGGAGAGGGGGGCCGGACCGTCCTTGAGGAGCTTGAGTCCAAACAGCTCCGAGAGCCCCGAGCTTGAGCGCTTCAAGAGTTGGCAGTAGGGAGACTCGAAGCTCAGTCCGCGCGACAGGGGCTTGAGCCCCATGAAGTCCGAGAAGGGTGTGGGCGGGTGGCCGCGCGAGAGCACCCCCCATCCGAGCGCCGAGGAGAGCGGAGCCGCGTCGTCCCAGGCGGCCGGTGATACGGAACGGGCAGCGACGGAGGTGGTCTTGTGCTCGGTGACCGGACGGATGGGATCGGCGCTGTCCAGAATCTCCGTCGCCCACTGGGCATACCCAAAGGGTGGCAGGACGATGACGAGCGAACGGCCCTGTTGAAGACTCTCGGCGTAGAGCTTGCTGTCGCCGGGCAGCAGTTTGCCGACCTTGAGCAGGTTGGAGAGGGTCTCAGAGGATCCCGCGGCACCCTCGGCCTCCGGCGCCACCAGGTGGATCTGATCTTCCGTGAAGCCTTCCTCCCTGAGCTTCGAGACGACCTTTCGTGCCTGTTTTTCGGTGGCGTAGATGCGGACGACTGGACTGGTCATAGTGGGTCTCCAAGAGCGCCAAGGTGATTCGTCAAGCTACGGGGACCTGTCTGTGGAGGATGGGCGCCGTGGGACCTACGGTCAGCGCCTCCTCACTGGTATCGGCTGCGTGCTGGCAGCCGCAACAAGGAGGACAGCGGTGAGGGACTCCTCCACAGCAACGGCAGCGTAAGCGTGGAGGAGAGTAAGGCCCCGTCCTCTGCGAGCAAGGGTTGCCCGATCCGGCTGGACAGGGGGGCTGGCTCTCCCCAAAGGAGCGGCTGGCCAATGAGCGACGACAAGGGGGCCGCCTTGCGGATCAGGGGGTTGCGACCGAAGAGCACAAAGCGCGGGCTCGCCAGCTCACCGAACAGGCGCGACAGTAGGCTGCGGCCCCGCGAAAGGGTCGCGACCCCCAGGAACGCCGAGAACGGCGCCGGCTGGTCGAAGCGCAGCGGCCCGTCCAGGAACCCAAGCCGCAACTTGGCGGAAAAGGGTGTCGGGTGCGCCGAGAGCAGCGGCAGGCCCAGGCTTCGCTTCCAAGAAGCACCCGACTTGCCGGAAAGCGATGACCAAGGGGCCTGCCGGCGGCTCAGCGGGCGGAGTCCGATGCGCGACGAGAAGCTCCAACCCGGGGGCGTCAGCTCCGGAAGCGTAGATTCGAAGGTGCGACCGCCGGAAAGGACCGGCCCCCGCACCAGTCGTGAGAAGGGCGCGGGTTGGTTGCGCCAGATTACAGGTGCAAGTAGGCTGGATGAGAGGGGGGCGGCCAGATCCCAGGAGACCCCGGAGGCGGGGTGCTCGAGGCCAGTGTCGACAGGGTCCAGCGCGTCCAGACAATCGGCGGCGCGCTGTCCTAGTCCAAAGGGGGCGCGGACGGCCACCAGGGAGCGACCCTGCCGAACCTGCTCCGCGTACCGATCGGCCTTGTCCTGCAGCAGGAAGCCCGCGCTGACGGCGCGCGACAGGGCCCGCGCCGAGGCCGCGTCTTCCTCGGAGACCGGGGCCACCAGATGGATCGAGTCCCCGGCGAAACCGAGCTCCTCCAGCCTGGCAACGGCATCGCGTGCCTGCGCATCGGTTCGATACACCCGTACCACTGGGCTCGTCATGATCGCTCTCCAAAAGGTTCGCGGGGAGGATGTCGAGGCGTCAGCCGCGCGATCCCGGCGGCGCGTTCGCACGTCTTGGCAAAGTCGTAGCTTTCCCCGTGCCTGAAGGGTCCAAGCCCGGCCAGTCGGCAGGGCCAGACCCCGGATTTCCTCCGAGGGGATCGGGCAGGGCAGGTCCCGAAACCTCCGGCTACCGAGGAGCGCGATCTCCAGCTCCGCGCTCCGGAGTCCAACCGTCGGTCTCGGTTGGGACTTCCCTAGGGGTTACTCGATTCAACCGCCGGCCCAGTAAGCTCCAAACCAGGGTGCGTAGGTCAGGACCGCCCAATGGACGATCAGGGCGATGACGGTAACGGCGCCTAGGAACAGGGGCAGGCCCACCGTTGGCTTGACGACACACCAGATTCTGCCTTG
>JBGSUY010000680.1:0-1894 GCA_041753195.1 Chromatiaceae bacterium | reverse complement strand
CCCGCTGGGAGGCAGGGCCCTTGTCTTTTGGGATCAGTTCCACGACCAGGCGATGGCCCTGCCCCCGTTCCGGCGCCAGGGGGAAGCTCTTGACCCGTACGGGCTGCTTGAGGTCCATCACGACGCGCAGCTCGCCCTGGTCGCGCACGCCGCTACGCAGCCCTACGAGGAGCGGGTCCTGAGGGTCCGCCGGGGGCAGCACGCCCGTGAGCCGGGCCTCGGGGATATCCAGGACCACCCGATCCGGGTCCGAGAGCGAGAAGATGCGGTGGGTCACTGCCCCATTGACGTGCAGCTCCAGGCGGGTCTGCTCCGGTGCCATCGAAACCCGCACCGCCTCCACCGCGACCTGGCCAGACCACAGGGGCTGGGAGACCGCCAACAGCAAGCCTGCGGTCGTTGCAGCGAGGAAATCGACCAGTCGCTTCACATCTAGGGTCTCGCCGAGACAGTCCCGGACCCCCGCCGAGAACTGCCTGGAAGATAGCACGTGACGATCATGTTTTCCAAGTCAAATCGGGTAATTAGGATCCCTTTCTCAGTCTTGAATCAGCCAACGCGGCACGCCTGCGGTCTGCTCGCCATCCCTGGGGGAAATGGCTCCTCACCGTCCCGGATACGGCTACCCGGCCCCTGGGGCCACCCTGTACGACGCGGCACCGAGGTTACACACGGAGAACGGCGGCGCCGGTCCGCCAATCCAGACGCTTCGTCCAAGGCATCTACCTCGCCGAGGAGTTGCTCGACCTCGCCGGACGGGCGGGCCTGCGCCATGTTCGTCTGATCGACTGCTACGACTGCTTGGGCGACGGGCCCTTCGCACCAAGGGACCCAACTCCATCCAGGGGCCGTCGCCGGTCGATCTCGCCGGCCGGAACCAGGGTTGGAGGAGCGGCTGACCGCCGCAACCTTCTCTCCTTCTAACTGGTTGACTACGGGTCGTCCCGCACCACAGAACCGAGATCAGAAGCAGAACCACAGGAGCACCCATGGAGACTACCGCAATCGCCGGGACCGCCCGGTCGTATGAGATCCCTGTTAACCGAGTCGGCCTCGGCCGCCCCGGGCAGTGGCTGGCGCTGGGCTGGCGGGACCTGCGGCGGGCCGGCTGGTACAGCCTCGTTTACGGGGCCGGCATCGTGCTGATCAGCCTCCTGCTCACCCTCGCCCTGGTGGCCGAGGGCCTGACCTTCCTGGTCCCCTTCCTGGCGGCGGGCTTCTACCTCCTTGCGCCGATCATCGCGCTGGGGCTCTATCAGATGAGCGCCCGGATGGAGCGGGGGGAGCCCCTGCAGTTCTGCCACGCCCGGGAGGCCTGGAGGCGCAACCAGAGTCAGATGGGGATCGTGACCGGGGGGCTGCTGATCGTGATGCAGCTCTGGATCGCCGCCAACTTCCTGCTCTTCGCCCTGCTCTACACGGGGATGCAACCGCCGCTGGACCGATTCGTCAGCGCCGTCTTGCTCGCCCCGGAGGGCCGCGCCTTTACCATCGCAAGCGTCCTGCTGGGTCTGGTCCTTGCCTGGGTCTCCTACGCCATCAGCGCCATCTCCATCCCCCTGCTGATGGACCGCAAGGTGGACGGCTTCACCGCCATCCGCACCAGCGTGCGGGCGGTGGTCCGAAACTGGCCCGCCATGACCCTGTGGGCCGCCCTGATCGTGCTCTTCGGGGGGCTGGGGCTCGTGACCTTCTACGTGGGCCTGGCGGTGGCCATGCCGCTCCTGGGCCACGCCACCTGGCACGCCTATCGGGACCTGATACCGCGCGAGCGCTGAGGGCTCGCGCCGCCCGGGTCAACGGATGCGCTCACCGGTCTGCGGGTCGAAGAAGACGGCGCCCCGCAGGTCGAGGTCGAGTCCCAGGACCGTGCCGGGGTGAGCCGGCACCGAGG
>JBGSUY010000679.1:0-2080 GCA_041753195.1 Chromatiaceae bacterium | reverse complement strand
CCCGAGATCCAGGGCAGAGGCCGCGATCACCCGCGGCGCGGAGCCAGGGAAGGCGTCCGCCGCGGCCATCAGGTGGAACAGGCGCGCCTGATCCGTGCTCGAAAGCTCGCCGACCTCGTCCAGGTACAGGGTCGCCTGGGTCACTCCGCCGCCGCTGGGTATCCGCATCAGGGTGGCCGAGAGCGCACCCTCCGGCGCCCCGGCGCAGGTGAAGGCGACGAAGGGGCCCAAGGCCCGGGGACTCTGGGCGTGGATCTCCCGAGCCAGGGACGCTCGTCCGCTGCCGGGCTCCCCAAGCAGCAGAACCCCCACGTCGGTCGCCGCCACCATCCGCGCGGCATTGCGCATCCGTTGGAAGGCAGGCGAGCTGCCAATCAAACTGCTCTTCATAAGACCATCCTCTCCCACCCCCGAGGCACCCGAACCACCCGACGGGGATGAATGTCACAGCGTCACATTGTATCCTTGGAAATGCAGGGTCGACAGGCCAAGCACGATGACGAGAAGACCCGCGGCGGCCTGAAAACGGCGATCCTGGCCCAGGCGATAGAGTCGGCCGGCCAGCAACCCTCCCGTCAATAGCACCGGCAGGGTTCCCGCCCCGAACAGGGCCATGTAGAGGGCACCGCCGGCGGCCCCCGCCTGGGCCGGCGACCCGATCAGCATACTATAGACGAGACCGCAGGGCAGCCAACCCCAGACGGCGCCGTAAAGGACTGCCTGGAGGGGTGTGTGCACCGGCAATAAACGGCGTCCGATGGGCTCCAGCAGGCGCCATAGGGGTTCCCCCAGGCGCTCGACGACCACAAAGCGCGGAAACCAGCCACCGATATAGAGCCCAATCCCGACCATGACCAGAGCCGCCAGGACCCGCAGGGCATCGTACAGCCAGACGCGGGCCTCGCCCGCCAGCAGGGCCCCCCCGAGCCAGCCGAACAGGGCACCCGCGGCGGCGTAGCTGGCGATGCGACCCAAATTGATCGCAAGCAAAAACCCCACCAGTCGCCGCGGTTGGGCACGAATGCCCGGGGGAAGCGAGAAGCTCAATGCCCCCAGGATGCCGCCGCACATGCCGATACAGTGAAGGGCGCTGAGCAGGCCGACCACGAAGGCCGTCACGTAAGCCGTATTCATTGCCGGAAGGGGTGGGCGCGGGAGCAGCGAACCTGAATCATCGACTCAAGGAGCCGAACCATTGGAGTTACTGAAGGCCCATCTGGATGCTGGCGTCATCGCCGTACTGGGGTTCATGAGCTTCCTCGCGATCGCGTTCGTGATCGAGCGCTATCTCTATTTCGCCCGAATCGAGCTCGGGACCTTCGACCATCCGGACGATCTGGAGATCGCCCTGACCCGTCACCTCACCGTGATCGCGAGCGTCGGCGCCAATGCCCCCTATGTGGGGCTCTTGGGTACCGTGCTCGGTATCCTGATCACCTTCTATGACCTAGGTCAGAGCGGCACCATCGAGACCGCGTCCATCATGGTCGGGCTGGCCATGGCCCTCAAGGCGACCGCCCTGGGGCTGGTGGTCGCCATCCCGTCCATCATCTTCTACAACGCCCTGCTGCGCCGCGTCGAGGTGCTCAAGGCCCGCTGGCAGCGCGCGTCCCGGGGCGGCAACCCATGAAGCGGATGGATCAGATCAACGTCATCCCCTTCATCGACATCATGCTGGTCCTGCTGGCCATCGTGCTCACCACCGCGACCTTCATCGTCGAGGGACGCCTGCAGATCCGCCTGCCAGCGGCCTCCAGCCAAACCCCTCCACCCACCCTGGTGCGGGTGGAGATCGCGATCGACGCCGCCGGCAGTCTCTTTCTCCATGGCGAGCCCCTGGGGACCGGCGCCGCCGGCCTCGGCGCCCTGGAGCCGCGGCTGGATGCCCTGACCCTGGACACCCCCATCGTCCTGCGGGTGGATGCCGAGAGCCGCTTCGAGCCGTTCATCGCCGTGGTGGACCGGCTCAAGGACCGCGGTCTGGAGCGCCTCACCATCCTAACCCGCCGGCCGTGAAAGGGCGCGCCCGCTGTTGGCGCTGTGTCGCCCTGGGCCTCCTGGTGTCCGGCCTCATCCACGC
>JBGSUY010000678.1:0-4994 GCA_041753195.1 Chromatiaceae bacterium | reverse complement strand
CGGGTCCGATGGCCCCTTCCACGTCGATCACCAGGGCCTCGCCCCTCGGGGCGGGGATGAGCGGGTCGGCGGCGGGCGCGGCCGTGGCGAGCAGGGGCAGGAGCAGGGGCAGATAGCGCACCCAGCAGTGGGACATGATGGCCTCCCAAGGTCTCTGGCCTTAAGGTTAGCCGTCGTGGTCAGGTTTGCCCCGCGGCCTGTTTCGCCCCGGGGAGGTCTGTCCGATTCCCCAGGGTGTAACGCGCGTGCTTTCCGTCGCGCCGCGCCTGCGCGAGTCCGGCCGACTTGAGCTGTTGGAGGTGTTTGGAGGTGTCGGCATCGCTGAGGGCCTGGGGAAAAACCTCCGACCCTGTGCTCGGCGGGGGTACTGGGGTAGAATGGCCCTATTGAAAGCGGGGCGAGCGATGAGCGACGAGATCCAGCCGGGACTGTTTGTAACGACGCGCCGGTCGATGCCGCCAACCGGATGATGCCACCGGGCACCAGCCGCAATACCTTCCTCAAGGAATTTACCAGCCGGGAGGATGCGGCCGCCAAGGAATTCTGGCCGGACGGTGTACATTTCAAGGCGCATCTACGACGTGCCGCGCAGGGACAACCCCCGGGTCAAGGGGGTGGAGCCGGGCAAGGCGATGCCGATCCCGTACACGAACGCCTGCGGCGCGGCCTGCCACGACACCAGTAATCTGTAATGTCGGGACCCCTACCAGGCCCACGATCGGGGGCTTGTCCCTCCTCGATCGGATCAGTCGCGGACCACCGGCAGACCCGCCCGCCGCCACTCTGGGAGCCCGTCCTGCAGGCGGCGGGCGGCGAAGCCCGCCTGCCGCAGCCTCGCCACCGCCTCGAATGACAGGACGCACCAGGGTCCGCGGCAGTAGGCCACCACCTCCCGGTCGGCGGGCAGCTCGCCGAGGCGCTCCTCAAGACGCTCCAACGGGACATTGAGTGCGCCGGCCACATGGCACTGGGCGTACTCCTCGGGCGGGCGCACGTCGATCACCGTGACCAGGCCGGCGCGCACGCGCTCCAGTAGCTCCGACGCCGGCACCGGCTCCAGAGCGTCGCGGCGCTTGAGGTAGCTCGTCATCAGCTCCTCCACCGCCTGGACCTGGACCTGGGCGATCCCCCGCAGGGCCGCCACGGCGTCCAGGACGCGTTCCTCCCCCAGCGTATAGCGGATGTGCTTCCCGTCGCGGCGCGCCTGCACCAGCCCGGCCGACTTGAGCTGCTGGAGGTGCTTGGAGGTATTGGCAACGCTCAGGCCCGAGACCTGCGCCAGCTCCTCGACGCTGCGCTCACCCTGGGCGAGGAAGTCCAGGAGCTCCAGCCGCGCTGCGCTACCCATGGCCCGGGCGACAGTGGCCAGGTGCTCGAAGAGGGTCTGCTTGGGTCCGCGGGGATTGGGCATGACGGTGGCCGGCTAGGACGCGAAAGAACAGTCAACCATGTGGTTGATAGATAGCCGATGACCTGCCATTCTAAACCTCATCCTGCCCCAGGGGCGGCCTTGTAAACGGAGACCCAATCCTCTTGGATCCATTCATCCAGACCCACGAGCCGGCCATTCGGCTCGCGTCCTTCATCGGCATCTTCGCCCTCATGGCCCTGTGGGAGCTGGTGGCTCCCCGCCGGGCGCTCACGGTCTCAAAGCCCGCCCGCTGGGCCAATAACCTGGGCCTGGTGGTCCTAAACACCCTGGTCCTGCGCCTGCTCTTTCCGGCCGCCGCGGTGGGTGTCGCGGCCGCCGCTGCCGAGCGAGGCTGGGGCCTGCTGAACATCTATCCCCTGCACCCCGTGCTGGCACTGGTGCTGGCGGTGGCGGCCCTGGACCTGGTCATCTGGGTTCAGCACGTGCTGGTGCACGCGGTGCCCGCCCTGTGGCGCCTGCATCGGGTGCACCACGCGGACCTGGACTACGACCTGACCACAGGGGCGCGATTCCACCCACTTGAGATCATCCTCTCCATGCTCATCAAGTTCGCCGCTATCCTGGTGCTGGGGCCCTCGGTGGTCGCGGTGGTGATCTTCGAGGTGCTGCTCAACGCCACCGCCATGTTCAATCACGGCAACGTGCGCCTGCCGATCGCGGTCGACCGCTGGCTGCGCTGGATCCTGGTCACCCCGGACATGCATCGCGTCCATCACTCGGTGGAGGACGACGAGACCAACTCAAACTTCGGGTTCAATCTGTCCATCTGGGACCGGCTCTTCGGCACCTACCGGGACCAGCCCCGCGCGGGACATCTGGGCATGACCATCGGAATCCGGGACCACCGCGATCCCCGCGAGGTCGACCGCCTGCCGGGCATGCTGGCCCTGCCCTTTCGCGGCACTGTCACCGGCTATGCGATCAACCGGCGCGAATGGGCGCCCCGTGAGACCGGAAATGACTAAGGTCTGGTACCGCGCCTCCCTCGCGCTCCTGCTCGTTGGCGCAGTCGCGCTCGCATTCGCCTATCGCGGCCGGCTCGATGTCGAGGCCCTGGCGGCGTGGGTGAGCGGCGCTGGTGCCGCGGGCCCGCTGCTGTTCATTGGGCTCTACGCCGCCGCCACTGTACTGTTCCTGCCCGGGTCGGTGCTCACCCTGGCGGGCGGCGCACTGTTCGGGCCCCTCGGGGGGACCTTGTACAACCTGACCGGCGCCACCATGGGCGCCGGGCTGGCCTTTCTGGTGGCCCGCTATCTGGCCTCGGATTGGGTGCAGAACCGACTCGGGGGCCGCGCCGGGCGGCTGTTGCAGGGTGTGGAGGCCGAGGGCTGGCGCTTTGTCGCCTTCACCCGGCTGGTCCCGCTCTTTCCATTCAACCTGCTGAACTATGCGCTCGGGCTTACCCGCATCCCCTTCCTGCACTACCTGATCGCGACCCTGGTCTTCATGCTGCCGGGGGCCCTCGCCTACACCTATCTCGGCTTCGCGGGACGCGAGGCGATGGCCGGCAGCGAGGACCTGATCCGGAAGGGGCTCATTGCGCTCGCCCTGCTCGCCGCGGTGGCCTTCCTGCCCAGCCTGGTGGCGCGGCTGCGACAGCGTCCGTCCATCACCATCGAGGAGCTCAAGCGCCGCATCGACACCCGGCCAGGAACCCTGGTGCTCGACGTGCGCACGCCAGCGGACTTCGTCGGCGAGCAGGGCCACATCCAGGGTGCCCTGAACCTGCCGCTGGAGGATCTCCGGGCGCAGCTGGCCGACCCGCAATCGCCTTTGGGCGAGGACCTGGAGCGTCCCATCGCCCTGGTCTGTCGCACCGACCGCCGCTCGGCCAAGGCCGCTGCACTCCTGGCACGGCGGGGCTTCGCCCAGGTGCAGGTGGTCCAGGGTGGTATGACCGCCTGGCTGGCCAATGGCTGGCCCGTTGAAGACGCCAATCCCCAATCCACACCCGCTGGAGCAAAACCATGAAGGTCCTGTTCATCCTCAACGATCCGCCCTACGGCACCGAGCGCAGCTTCAACGGCCTGCGTCTCGCCAAGTCCCTGGCTCAGAAGGGGGCCGAGGTCACGGCCTTCCTAATGGCGGACGCGGTGGCCTGTGCCAAGGCGGGCCAGAAGGTCCCCCAGGGCTACTACAACCTGGAGCTGATGACCAAGTCCATCTGCCGCGCCGGGGAGGTCCTGCTGTGCGGCACCTGCATGGACGCCCGCGGCCTCACCGACGCCGAGCTGGTGGAGGGGGCGCGGCGCAGCACACTGGACGAGCTGGCCGAGCGCACCCTGGCCGCCGAACGGGTGCTGGTGTTCTGACGCCACACCAACCAAGACCTAACCAACCAAGAAGAGCGACGCCCGAGACGCCGCCGGAAACCACCGAGGAAAAAAGCCGCCCCATGTCCACCGTCACCATCCTGTCCAAACAGCCCCCAGGGGGGCGCTGCTTGCTCTACATGCGCTACGCGGACGCGCTGCGTGACGCCCTGGGCTATCAGTCCGAGGTCCGCTATTGCGACGGCAGCGCCGAGGTGCCGCCCCCGGCGATGCTGGTCGCCGACAAGCTCGTCACAGCCTCCGACGGGGTTATCGTCGCCCCTGAGGATATCGCGGCCAGCCTGAGCGATCGGCTCGGGGAGGCCGAGCTCGCCGAGCTGCGGCGGCTCCTGGAGGCGACCCAGGAGCAGTGGAGCCATGCCTAGCTGGCGGCCGGGCGTCGGCAGGCTAGGGTGGCCGTCCCAGTACCCTGCCGCGTTGGCGGATCCGCTAAGGTCCAGGGATCTCGATAGTGGATCAGCCGAGCCGTAGTCGTTCGATCCTACAATGAGCCTCCCCATCTATCTCGACTACAACGCCACCACCCCGGTGGCCCCCGAGGTGGTGGACGCCATGCTGCCCTACTTCCGGGAGCACTTCGGCAATCCGTCGTCCGCTCACCCCTATGGCCGGCGGACTCAGGAGGCGGTGGCGGTGGCACGGGGTCAGGTCGCGGCCCTGATCGGCACCCGGCCCGAGGCGGTCGTCTTCACGGGCTGTGCCACCGAGTCCAACAACCTGGCGGTCCTGGGGGTGGCCCAGGCGCTTCGGAACCGCGGCAGACACCTGATCACCAGCGCCGTCGAGCACCCGGCGGTGGCGGCGCCCATGGCGCACCTTCGAGACCAGGGCTGGGAGGTCACCGTTCTGCCCGTCGACCAGTACGGTCGTGTCGCGCCGGATGACCTGGCGAATGCCCTGCGCGACGACACGGTGCTGGTGTCGGTGATGCACGCCAACAACGAGGTCGGCACCCTGGAGCCCATCGCCGAGCTGGCGGCGCTGGCGCGGGCTCAGGGGGTGCTGTTCCACACCGATGCCGCCCAGTCGGTGGGCAAGATCGCGGTCGATGTGGACGCGCTCGGGGTGGACCTGCTGACCATCGCCGGGCACAAGCTCTATGCGCCCAAGGGGGTGGGGGCGCTCTACGTCCGCACCGGAACCCCCATTGCCCCGATCCTGTTCGGGGCCGGACACGAGCAGGGCCTGCGGCCCGGCACCGAGAACCTGCCCCATATCGTCGGGCTCGG
>JBGSUY010000677.1:0-6332 GCA_041753195.1 Chromatiaceae bacterium | reverse complement strand
CGCGCGGCGGTGGATGAGGTCTGCGTCTCCGCCTGCATCGACGTGCTGGCGGGGGGTGCGGAGCGCTATGCGCTGCGCGGCGCCCGGCTCGGCATCCACCAGAGCCGGGTACCGAACCGTTACAGCAGCCACGAGGGCGGTCAGCTCTATGTCGCCGACTCCTTCCGCTACTTGCGGGAGATGGGGGTGGACGCGGACGTGGCCATCGCCGCCGCCTCGGTACCCAACAACAAGTTGCTCCTGATCCCGCTGGCCGATGCCCTGGAGACCCGGCTCATCACTGCCGTGGTCGATCGCCTATAGACGCAGGTCCCGGGCACCCGCGGCTGGATCCTCCGTCGACGCTTGGCCAGGCCCAGCACCACATCGATCGGTGCGGTGCCCCTGTCGTCGGCGGTCGGTGAGGGGCGAATGGCCGGGTCGGGGCGGCGGGACAGGTGTCTTGCGTCCCGCTGTGGCGAGGAAAGCGGACCTCCGGGACTCGTCGTCCTGTGAGCGGCGTCATGGAACGGGCATCCAGGTGCCGAGGGGCCCGTGAACTGGTTCGGATTTTCTCCAGAAGGGCCTTGACAGGGCCAATCGCTTTCCGGTTTTTGCACAGGCCTCCCGGAGCGGAGTCAAACGCCAGAGGGCCTTTCGCTCTCGAATCCGACTCCTTGGTTCTAACGCAAGCCATTGTTCTGAAAATACAAAAAAGGGCGCCATCTCCAGGTTCCCCAAGAAATCACGAAGCCTGAGAAGGGTTTGGCGATTGGCGTCAGGAAAAGACTCACAGACTTATCCACAATCGACGCTGACTCTCATGTAGGTTCCTCACCCGTCGGCCCAGGCTCGCGCCCCCGGATATAATTACGCAACCTGCCCCGGGGTTCAGTCAGTCCCGGTGAACGGGAGGCTCTACTGGCTCCGGCCCGCTGGTCCCAACAGGATGCGCCCGTGCGTGAGCCCATCTCCCCGACTCGGCTGATCCGGATCCTCCCGGCCCTTGGGCTCGGACTCCTGGTGCTCCTGCTCCTCTGGGGCCTGCTGATCCTGACGGAGACCGGCTTGAGCGTCTGGGAGCGCCTGGACCTTGGGCCGGACTGGTTCTTTTGGGTCTATGTACTCGGCTTCGCCGCCATCTCGGGGGTCGGCGGCACCCTGCTCTGGAGACTGCTGCGACCCCGACGAAAGGTCGCGAAGGGTGGGGAAAGGGCCTCAAGGGCGGTTACCCGGCAGTCCGTGGAGGAACGCATTCGCGCCGCCCAAGAGCAGGGGCTCGACCTGGCCGAGGTGCGCCGGGAGCTGGCGCTACTCCAGAGGCGCAAGGAGACCGGTAAGATCCAGGTCAGCTGCTTCGGCGAGATCAGCTGCGGCAAATCGTCCCTGATCAAGGCCCTGCTGCCGGGGGCGGAGCTGGCGATCAACGTGCGCGGCGGTACCACCCGGGAGGTCCGCGATTACCATTGGCAGAGTCCCGGCGGCGACGAGCTGATCCTCACCGACATGCCGGGGACCAACGAGGTGGGTGCGGGTCTCGACAACCTGGCGCGCGACGAGGCCCTGCGCGCCCACGTGGTGGTCTACGTCTGCGAGGGAGCCCTGACCCGCAGCCAGCATGACGATCTCCAGGCCCTGATCGAGCTGGGCAAGCCCTGTATCGTGGTCCTCAACAAGACCGATCGCTACCGCCAAGAGGAGCTGTCCCAGCTCATCGAGCGCATCAGCTCGCGCCTTGGGACCCAGGTCCGGGTGAATCTGGTGGCGGTCCAGGCCGGCGGTCAGCGGGAGGTGCTGCTGGTGCACCCCGATGGGCGGGAGGATACGGTGGTGCGGGACATGGCCCCCCGTGTGGACCAGCTCGCCCTGGCCCTGCAGCGGCATCTCGACACCGATCCCGAGGCGCTGGAGCAGCTGCGCGACACCAGCGTCTTCGTGCTGGTGGACCGGCGCCTCGACGAGGCCCAGGCGAGCTTCCGCCGGGAGCGGGCCGGCGCCATCACCGCCAGCTATTCCCGTAGGGCCATGATCGGGGCCATGGCCGCTATCACCCCCGGCTCGGACCTGATCATCCAGGGCTATTTGGGGGTGGCCATGGTCAAGGAGCTCTCCGCCCTCTATGAGGTGCCAGTCCGCCAGCAAGTCCGCGACCCTGAACGCTCTGCTCGGTGCGCCGCGCTTCAGCACCAGCCCCCTGCACGGGGAGATCAAGGCCGCCCAGATGGGCCAGTGGGACGAGTACGATACGGGGGGTGTCTTCCTGATCGACACCCCGGGGCTCAACAAGGTGGCGGGCGAGGCCCGGGAGGCCCTGGCCCACGAGGTGGCCGGGCGCTCGGACCTGGTGCTCTTCATTCGTGATGGGGACCTCACGGAGACCGAGATCCGCGCCTTGCGGGTACTGGCGAGTCACCACCGCCCCATCATCCTGGTGGACGAGCAGGGCAACGAGACCGAGACCCTGCGCCAGCCCAGGCCAGACATCGGGTCCTTGCGGGAGCGCCTTTGGAGCCTCCTGGAGTCCGAGGGCAAGACCCTGGCGGCCCCGAACGCCTCTATGTTCGCCATCGATTTGAGCGACCAGGTGGGCAAGCGCATCCTCAAGGCCAGGCGCGTGCTCGGTGCCCGATTGATCCGCAGCTACTGTGTCGCCAAGGGCGTGGCGGTGGCCTTCAACCCCGTCCCCGTGGCAGACCTGCTGGCCGCCGCGGCCCTGGATGCTGGGATGGTGGTGCACCTCTCCAAGCTCTACGGCCTGCCCCTGTCCCGCTACGAGGCGGGGGACCTGGTCAAGACCATCGCCACCCAGCTGGCAGTCCTGATGGGGACCGTCTGGGTGGTGAACCTGGCCTCCGCCGCCATGAAGCTCGGCACCGGGGGGCTCTCCACGGTGCTCACCGGCACCGCCCAGGGGGCGGTCGCCTACTACAGCACCTATGTGGTGGGTCAGGCGGCGGAGTCCTTTCTGGCCCACGGAAAGTCCTGGGGGCGAGACGGGACCGAAGCAGGTGATCCGGGACATCTTGGACAGCATCGACCGGGACTCCATCCTGGCCCAGGCGCGGGCGGATATCGCCGGCCGGCTGCAGTCGGCTTGAGTTGGAAAATTTGCCGCGAATGAGCTCAAATTCATGGGATCCGCGCCGAGCGAAAACCCTTGGCGCATCCCCGGATCACGAAGCGGGAGAGACACATGACCCATGCACGAATGGACACGCCCCTCGGCCCCATTGGGCTGCGCTGGGAGGGTGAGACCCTGACCGGGGTGGACCTGGAGCCGGACTCGGATAACCGGTGGACCGGGAACACCCCGCCCGAGCCGGTGACTCGGCAACTCGCCCACTACTTTGCCGACGGTCATGGGACCTTCGATCTACCCCTGACCCTCAAGGGGACGGAGTTCCAGCGGCGGGTCTGGGCCCTCATGAGGGCCATCCCGCCGGGGGAGACTCGCACTTACGGATCTATCGCCAACGAGCTCGGGAGCGCCGCCCGGGCCGTGGGTCAGGCCTGCCGGGCCAATCCCCTGCCCATCATCGTGCCCTGTCACCGCGTGGTGGCCGCCCAGGGGCTGGGCGGATTCGCCGGCGACACGAGCGGGCGCAAGCTCGAGGTCAAGCGCTGGCTGCTGCGCCATGAGGGGGCGCAGGTCCGATAGGGCCGCGCGTTGATGGACGAGCGGGCAGTCATCGAGACCTTTGCCGATGCCCTGTGGATGGAGCGGGGCCTGAGCCCCAACACCCTGGCCGCCTATCAGTCGGACCTGCGCGCCTTCGCGCTCTGGATCGACCGGGAGCGCGGCCGGCGGCTCGCAGAGGCACAACGCCTGGATCTGCTCGACTATCTGGCCCTGCTGTCGATCCAGGGACGAAAGCCCCGGTCGGCGGCACGGCTGCTGTCCTGCCTGCGCCAGTTTTACCAGCACCTGGTCCATCAGGGTCTGATCCCGGAGGACCCGAGCGCCCGGGTGGATGCCCCCAAGCTGGGCCGGCCACTACCCCGGAGCCTGACCGAGTTGGAGGTGGAGGCCCTGCTCGGCGCGCCTGATACGACGGACGCGCGCGGGCACCGGGACCGCACCATGCTGGAGGTCCTGTACGCCAGCGGCCTGCGGGTCACCGAGCTGGTCACCCTCACCCCGAGTCAGGTGAGCCTTACCCAGGGGGTGCTGCGGGTCATGGGCAAGGGCAGCAAGGAGCGGCTGGTCCCCTTGGGGGAGGACGCGGTGGGCTGGCTCGCGGACTATGTGCGTGGCGCCCGTCAGGATCTGCTGGGCGGGCGGGTGAGCGATTTCCTGTTTCCCACCAGCCGCAGCGACTGCATGACCCGGCAGGCGTTCTGGCAGCTCATCAAGCGCTACGCGATCCAGGCGGGGGTTGCGAAGCCCCTGTCGCCCCATACGTTACGTCATGCATTCGCGACGCATCTGTTGAACCATGGGGCGGATCTGCGGGTGGTTCAGATGCTGCTCGGACACAGTGACTTATCCACCACCCAGATCTACACCCACGTGGCCCGGGAGCGTCTGAAACAGCTCCATGCCAGGCACCACCCCCGGGGCTGAGCCATACCGGGCTGTCCGGGCTGAGCGTGGCTGTAGGAAAAGGGGATGGCAGCGCAACGGTTTGCACTGCGGCGGCTGGCGCTGCCACCGTCATTCCTTTATTGTTTCCCGCTTGTCCCTTTGGTTCAGGCCAGGCAGGGGCGGACGTCGTCGGGACGGATCGCGCCACTTCTGCCGAAACGAATCCCATGCCATCCTTCGATATCTGCTCCGAAATCGACCTGCAGGAGGTCCGCAACGCGGTAGACCAGGCCAACCGGGAGATCGCCACGCGCTTCGACTTCAAGGGGGTCAAGGCGAGCTTCGAGCTCGCCGACGGCAAGATCCTGATGGTCGCGGAGCAGGAGTTCCAACTCCAGCAGATGATGGACATTTTGCGTCAGAAACTGGTCAAACGCTCCGTCGACCTCAAGGCCCTCGACCCCCAGGACCCCGTCACCACCCTGAACGCCGCCCGTCAGGAGATCGGCCTCAAGCAGGGGGTCGACGCCGAGACCGCCAAACGCATGGTCAAGGCCATCAAGGCGAGCAAGCTCAAGGTCCAGGCCCAGATCCAGGGGGACCAGGTGCGGGTGACGGGCAAAAAGCGCGACGACCTCCAGGAGGCCATCGCCCAGCTCCGTGCCGAGGACTGGGGCCTGCCAACTCAATTCAGCAACTTCAGAGACTGAGGAATCCGAATCCCATGCACATCAGCCGTACACTCGCCGCCGCCGCCCTGTTGTTCGGGGCCGGCTCCCTCGTCGCCGGTCCGGAGGACGAGATTCGCACCGCCCTGGCCAAGGTGGTCCCCAACATCAAGATCGACAGCATCCAGCCTGCCCCCGTGAAGGGTCTTTACGAGGTCCTGGTCGGGACTCAGATCATGTACGTCACGGGGGACGGCCGCTATTTTTTTGACGGCCGCATCGTCGATCTCAACACCCGCGAGGACGTCACCGAGCCGCGTCTCTCCGGCGCCCGCAAGAAGCTGGTGGATGGGGTCGGGGAGGCGGAGATGGTGGTCTTCGAGCCGTCGGCGAAGGCGCAGCACACGGTCACCGTGTTCACCGATATCGAGTGCGGATACTGCCGCAAGCTCCACAGCCAGATCGCCGACTACGGCAAGGAGGGCATCCGGGTGCGCTATATGTTCTACCCGCGCGCCGGCAAGGGGAGCCCTGCCTACAATGAGGCCGTCTCCGTGTGGTGCGCCGGCGACAGCAACGACCGCCGGACCGCAATGACCACCGCGAAGGCCGGCAAGCCCATCGATGAGAAGACCTGCGCCAACCCGGTGGATCAGCACATGGCGGTCGGCGAGGAGCTCGGTTTGCGCGGTACGCCCGCCATCCTCACCGAGACCGGCGAGCTGATCCCGGGCTACGTGGAGCCCAAGCGCCTGGCGGCCCAGCTCAACGGCAAGACGGCGATGCGCTGAACTGGCGGCGTGGGCGTGGCAGGGGTTCCGAGTCGGAGCTTACCCAGCGCCCAAGGACGGCTATTGCCTGAGACCCCGTGTAGCGGTCCTGTGGCACTCCGGCTCGCGACGAACCTCGAGCACGACCTGGAAGGCATCCGCCCGTCCCCTATGACCCTGACATGGAGCTCGATGCGGAAGGGACTGCCGTAATGTGGGCCCCCAAGCTGGAATTTGCCTGGCGCACCGATCAGGGCCGCGTGCGGGCTCACAACGAGGACGCCGTCTCGGTCCACGCGGAGTGGGGACTTGTGGTGGTGGCCGACGGGGTGGGCGGCGCCAGCGCTGGCGAGGTCGCCAGTCGGCTCGCCGTCGATGCCATCGCCGCCT
>JBGSUY010000676.1:0-2107 GCA_041753195.1 Chromatiaceae bacterium | reverse complement strand
GAACCACCTGATCCCATCCCGAACTCAGAAGTGAAACGGTGTATCGCCAATGATAGTGTGGGGCCTCCCCATGCGAAAGTAGGTCACCGCCAGGTCCCTACACCAAAACCCCGCTGCTCGCGCAACGGGGTTTTTTTATGGACGGATGTTTGGCCCACTGGGAAATCGGGAAAGGGCGGCCGCTCCATGCGCAATGGTACCCACCCGCGTTCGGTTGCGGACGGAAGCCCCGTGTCCTGGGGTCTCGTTGGTGGAAGGGATCAAGCGGCCACTTGCGCTCGCGGGGATCTGGTGTTGGGATTCGAGGTGGCGCGACCAGCGCCCGTCTTGAGTAGTTGAACCCCATCTGATCGAGGGACGACCATGCCCCAGTACCGTTCCCGGACCACGACTCACGGCCGCAACATGGCGGGTGCCCGCGCCCTGTGGCGCGCCACCGGCATGACCGACGGGGATTTCGAAAAGCCCATCGTGGCGGTCGCCAACTCCTTCACCCAGTTCGTCCCTGGCCATGTCCATCTCAAGGATCTGGGGCAACTGGTGGCTCGCGAGATCGAGGCCGCCGGCGGGGTGGCCAAGGAGTTCAACACCATCGCCGTGGACGACGGGATCGCCATGGGCCATGGCGGGATGCTCTATTCGCTGCCGTCCCGCGACATCATCGCCGACTCCGTCGAATACATGGTCAACGCCCACTGCGCGGACGCCCTGGTGTGCATCTCCAACTGCGACAAGATCACCCCGGGGATGCTGATGGCCGCCCTGAGGCTCAACGTACCCGCGGTCTTTGTCTCGGGCGGCCCCATGGAGGCCGGCAGGGTCATCCGAGGCGGCAGCGTGCTGCACCTTGACCTGGTGGACGCCATGGTGGTGGCCGCCGACAGCCGGGAGAGCGACGCGACGGTCGCGGAGTACGAGCGGTCCGCCTGCCCCACCTGCGGCTCCTGCTCGGGCATGTTCACGGCGAACTCCATGAACTGCCTGACCGAGGCCTTGGGTCTCAGTCTTCCGGGCAATGGGTCCTTGCTCGCCACCCACGCGGCGCGCAGGGATCTGTTCCTGGAGGCCGGTCGGCTGGTGGTGGAGCTCGCGCGGCGCTGGTACGAGCAGGAGGACGAGCGCGCCCTGCCTCGTTCGGTTGCCAGCTTCCAGGCCTTCGAGAACGCCATGAGCCTGGATATCGCCATGGGCGGGTCCACCAACACGGTGCTGCACCTCCTGGCCGCCGCCCACGAGGCTGGGGTGGCCTTTACCATGGCCGACATCGACCGGCTGAGCCGCAAGGTGCCCAACCTGTGCAAGGTCGCCCCCGCCTCCCAGAAGTATCACATGGAGGACGTGCATAGGGCGGGGGGCGTCATCGCCATCCTGGGCGAGCTGGATCGGGCGGGGCTGCTCCACCGGGAGGTCCCCACCGTCCACAGCCGCACCCTGGGCGAGACCCTGGATCGCTGGGACGTGATGCGAGCGCGGGAGGGGGCTGCCCGTACCCGCTACCTGGCGGCGCCTGGCGGGGTTCCCACCCAGGTCGCGTTCAGCCAGGCGAGCCAGTGGCCCGAGCTGGACCTGGACCGTGCCGAGGGCTGTATCCGCGACCTGGAGCATGCCTACAGCCGCGACGGAGGACTCGCCGTGCTCCATGGCAACCTGGCCGAGCAGGGCTGCATCGTCAAGACCGCCGGGGTGGATGCGGAGTTGCTGACCTTTCGTGGCCCGGCCCGGGTCTTCGAGAGCCAGGAGTCGGCGGTCGCGGCCATCCTCGCCGATCGCATCCAGCCGGGGGATGTCGTCGTGATCCACTACGAGGGTCCCAAGGGAGGGCCCGGGATGCAGGAGATGCTCTATCCCACGAGCTATCTCAAGTCCAAGGGGCTCGGCAAGGCCTGTGCCTTGGTGACCGATGGTCGTTTCTCCGGTGGAACCTCAGGCCTTGCCATCGGTCACGTCTCGCCGGAGGCGGCGGAGGGAGGGCTCATCGCGCTGGTGGAGGAAGGGGACCCGATCGAGATCGACATCCCCCAGCGCCGGATTGCCCTCGCGGTCCCCGCCGCCATGATCGAGGAGCGGCGCGCCGCCATGATCGCCAAGGGCGCCGGGGCCTGGCGCC
>JBGSUY010000675.1:0-6691 GCA_041753195.1 Chromatiaceae bacterium | reverse complement strand
GCCCTGCGGCGGGTGGCGCCTCACACCTACGCGTGTGACCCGCAGGCGCTGCCATGCTGAGGGGGCCGACCAGGGGCGCGCCCGAAGGGCTGGCGCCGGACGCCGCCAAGCCCCAGGCGCAGGGGCGGATACCCGGTATCTTTTCCGCCCAACAATCAGTACATCCAAATATTCGGATGTGCCTAGGAGGCCGCGCCACGTCGCGGTCCGGGGCACACGATTTCTGGTGTCTCCCGGGTGTCCCGTCGCCCGGGGGGCGCGAAGGAAAGGGAGGTTGGCACCAAGGGAGTCGAGGGGGATGGCGCCTGCATCCCGCAGGCCTGTCAAGTGAGAGTCAATCTGGAGGAATCCAATGAGATCCAAAGCGTTGCTGCTCGCCGCAGCGGCCGCGTTGATCGCGGGCATGACCGCGACAACGTTTGCCGATGACGGGGAGCGCCTGTTCAAGACCATATCGAGCGCGCCCGGGCAAGTGGGCAGCCCGGAGCCCGAGGGCGAGCACGCCTTCGTGCAGCTCATGAACTTCTACGTGCCGGCACAGTCGTCCGACGGCACGGTGCTGACCGAAGGCATCGACTACATCGACGCCGACGGCACCCTGAGGAAGACTGAGCTCAACGCCAAGCCGCTCGTCTCGTTCTTCATCTACGGCCCGGTCATCGCCTTCGACGAGCCCTCCACCTCCGGCTTCCCCGGCCACGGCCGGCGCGACGCCTTCGCGGCGGTGAGCCTGGACGACGGCGTGTCCTGGAAGCGCACCAACCTGTCCGAGTCCGCGGACAAGAGCTCCTTCACCACCACGACCTTCATCCAGGACCCGGCCGTCCCGGCGCCGGAGTTCGAGGTCACCAGCGCGACGCCCATCGTCACCGCGGCGGCCTACCTCCCGCGGCGGAGCACCCTGACCGTTTCCGGTAGCGATGCGCCCCGGCGCTCCACGGTGGAGATCCGCAACGCCATCACCAAGGAGGTGATCGGTACCGTGACGGCCCGGGCCGCCGGGACCTTCACCTTCAGGACCACCATCGACGCGACCGCGGTCCCCTGCTCGGTCCAGGCCGGTTTCACGGCCACCAACACCTGGGGCCCCTACCTCAACGTGGTGGGTGCGCCGGCGGATTGCGTCGGTCCCGACGAGGTGACCCTGACCAACGAGTACCCCGGCGACGTGACCAACGGTGTCCATGCGATCGCCGGCAACCGCGTCATCGCGGCCTGGCAGAGCAAGTTCTGCTCCGCCGGCTTCCCGGCCTGGAGCGCCGAGTACCCGGTCGACATCGTCGCGCCTTACCTCGGCATCGATACCACGAAGGACTTCTATCTCACCGACCTCTTCGGCGTCTCGGGCTCCCAGGGCTCGGTCGATTACCGCGAGCAGGAGGAGTTCGCTGGCGAGTACGACGACATCGGCGAGGTGCCGTTCAACTGTCTGTGGGTCTCCCGCGGTGTGCTGCGCGAGGACCCGGCTGTCCCCGGCACCACCGAGGTGGTGTGGTTCAAGGCCGAGCGTCTGACCTCCGGCCGGCGCGACCTCAACCGCATCGAGGCCTCCTGCGTGACCGGTGCCGGCTGCGCCGTGACCTGGCAGGAAGACCCCGAGGGCCTGCGTCCCGGCGAGGGTGAGGGTGCCGGTACCGGCTGGGCGGGTGCCACCACCAACAGCCAGACCGACGTCTGGTACAGCTTCGTGCGCTGGGAGGACTTCGACATCGTCGACAACAACGGCGCTTTTGAGCCCCTGGGCGACCTGATCCTCGGGACCAACCGGCCGCAGCCCGCCGTGCCGATGATGGTCGCCGCGCGTCTTTCCAACAACGCCCGTTGCCAGGTCGGTGAAACGGACATCAACTACTGCAACCCGGTGACCGCCGCTCCGTACGGCATCAAGAACCAGTGCGTCGCCACCACCGAGATCCCGCTCGGGCCCCAGGGCACTCTACAGGCAGTCTGCGTAGTGGACTCCAACGGCAGCGACGTCGGCGACCCGGGCGACATGCCCAACGTGGCCAACACCGCCTCCAGCCGCCCGCGCTTGAGCCTGCAGCCCCGCGACAGCGACGGCGACGGCCTCACCGACGACGCCTGGGTCATGGTCTTCGCGGAAGAGGACAAGGGCCTCGGCCGCTTTGGCTTCGCAAACGACGTTGCATGGGACTTCAACATTGAAACGACGGCCGTCGAGTCCTGCGGCGATCCGGATGTGAACAAGGACGACAACTGCATCGAGGCGGACATCGGCAAGAACGTCTGGTGGTTCAGCTTCGCCATGGGTACGCCCAAGACCTCGGTTGCCAGCTACGGCGGCGCCGACACCGCGGCGGCGGGCGTGGAGTTCAGCCTGCTGAACAACGTGGCCGTCCAGGGCAACATCCTGAATCAGCCGGAGGTCAACTGGCGCACCGGGACCTTCTTCCCGCCCATGTCGACCCTCAACATGTGGGATTTCTCGGCGAGCGAGACCGACTACAACTACCTGATCTTCAACACGGAGATCGCCCGGCGTTCCAGCATGATGGCCCAGTCCCTCGGCAAGGCGCTGAGCGGCGACAGCGGCCTGGTGGCCCTGCCGCTGTGGAAGCAGGGTACCGTCAACCAGGGCGGACCCGCCGACATCATGGGGCGGCGCTTCGTGGTCTCGACGGGCGTGACCCCGCCGGACGAGTGTTCGATCGAGGTCGATCCGGAGGCACCGGTGGTAACGGCCGCGTCCTACGTGGTCACCTCGACGGGTATACCCCAGATCCGGGTAACGGTCACTGGCTTCGACGGTCTTACCACCACGCGTTTGCGGTTGCGCAACGCCGTGAGTGAAGACCTCTACGGCTATGCGCGTAGCGTCAATGAGACGGGCACCTCCGTCACCTATGCGGTGAACGTCAGGGAAGATCTGTGGGGGCCCATCCCATGCGCCATCCAGGCGGCCGATTGGGATGTGCCTGCCCCCACCTTCGGCGGATGGGTGGCGGTCGCCGCCGCCCCGAGCTGTGAGCCGGAGATCCCGCCGGAGTGCCTGACGGACGGCGACACCAGCATGGACGTGATGGCCGATGCCACCCCCATCGACCAGGCAACGATGAACCCCTACGACTTCGCGAACATGGCGTGCGAGTACACGGACGATGCCGGCAATGTGGTCCCGGGCGTGAAGCTCTTCACCGACGGCTCCAACCCCTACTACCCGAAGGGTCTCTGCATGGCGCCGGCCATCAACCTCTCGGGCCGTACGCCCTTTGAGTGCGACGCGGGCAACAGCGGGGCCGACGGGATCTGCCCGGGCGAGAGCGAGACTTTCACCTGCACGGAGAACCCCGGTTACGGTCAGCTCTGTGTGGCGGGTGATCTGGTGAACGACGACCCGGAGAACACCCAGGTCTTCGACAAGCTGCTCTCCTGGTACGAGTGCCCCGGATGGAACGGCGCTGACGTCAGCGTTGGCGGACCCGATGCCATACCGGACACATGCGGCCTCGAGCCCATCAGCGCGAAGCTCGGCAGCAACCTGAACGACCAGTCCTGGTACATGCCGCTCGAGATCTCCAAGGGCCACCGCGGCTTCCTGGATGGGGACTTCGTCCAGATGCTCTATGCCTGGTCGCCGAACTACAAGGACAACAGCGTCGGCCGCGACCGTTACGAGCTCTACGTGCGGCGCTCCTTCGACGGTGGCGCGACCTGGACGACCACGCCGACGTCCTTCACGGGCACCGACGGCATCGCTGTGACGGGTGCAGGCACCACCACCTGCGAGACCTGGCGCGACGGGGCAACCTCCGCCGACGACTCGCACGTGTGCACCGCCTACGCGGCGGGTGTGGACGAGCAGTCCCGCAACGTGTCCCAGCTCACGTCGAACCGCTTCACCATCCTCGACCCGCGCTACACGCCCACCGGGACCAACCTGGGGGTGGCGATGCCGAGCGTGCCGTTCGATGGGGCCGACGACTGGCTGCTGTTCACGCCGGTGGCCCCCACGGACCTGCGCAACGCGTCCCGGTACTTCGTGGTCTTCGAGACCGGCGACAACACCACCACCCTCCTGGGCGAGGCGGAGCCGCTGGACCTGAACTACATGAGGGCCGAGTTGTTCGGCGATCACTACACGGTGTGGGCGGAGCTCGACACCGGGTTTGGAGGGGGCATCGATGACTGCTTCCCGAACAACCCGCACGGTGACACCGACTACGACTGGGCGGCTACCACCGGCTTCTGCAACGAGTCCGACGGGCTCGAGGCGAAGCAGGACGACCGCTCCGAGGAGGCCAGCGTGACCGCCAGCGCCTATGGCGACTTCCTCTACGGCGTGTGGGGGCAGTTCACGCTGGACGACGCCGGTGAGTTCGTCGAGGGCGACGCGGTGTTCCGCCGGGTGTGGTACCTGGACGACTACATCCCGTCGGACGCCTGGCTGCCGGGTCAGGGTCAAACCCAGTAGCTCGGAAACGCAAGCAGCGCAGGGACGCGCTCAACCCGCGGCGGGCCCCGGGGAACGGGGTCCGCCGCACCACCGGACCAAAGAACACACCGATCCATCGATCAATGGAGGACAGACTCATGTCACCTCGCAAGACCATCCTGGCCAGCTCCCTGGCCGCCCTGCTCGGCGCCGGCGCGCTGCTCGGCGCACCCGCCGTCCACGCGTACAGCACCCTCGGGTCCGTCTGGTCCCAGATCGCCTATCCGGAGTCACTCTCCGACAACGCGGCCTCGGACAGCCAGGGCTTCTTCTGCGCCCTGTGCCATCTCACCGAGGCGGGGAACGGGGACAACCCCTACGGCGCTGCGCTGCGCCCGCTGATCAGCCGCGATTCGACCCAGGCCCAGATCCTCGCCGCCTTCGCAAGCATCGAGGCGCTCAACTCCGACGGCGACCCCACCGGCGCCAGCAACATCGCCGAGATCAATGCCGACGCCCAGCCCGGCTGGAAGGTAGGCGATGCCGTTCCGCAGGTGCTCGTCGGCAATCTGCTGGATCCGCTCGATGTCGCGCCCGACATCGCGGTGGCCCCGCCCGAGATCAACTTCGGCGAGGTCGACCTGGGCACCAGCGCGACCGGGGGTGAGGTCACTATCACCAATACGGGTAATGAGATCCTGACGGTCAGTAGCCTGACCTTCAGCGGCGACCCCGTCTTCAGCCTGGGCCAGAGCACGCCGGCCACCCCGTTCAACATTGCGCCGGACGGCGCACAGGTCGTCGGCGTGGTCTACACCCCCAATGCGGCGGGTATGGACATCGGCGCGCTCGAGATCGCCAGCAACGATCCCGACACGCCCGTCGCCAGCGTGGACCTCGTGGGCGAAGGTGTCGCGAGCACGGCCGAGTGCGCGCCGAGCGTGGTTCCGACCTCCCTCGCCTTCGGAGAGGTGCTGGTCACCAACAGCCTGGAGCTTCCGGTCACCCTGACCAACAACGGTCAGGGAAGCTGCAACGTGGACGTGTCCGTTCCGACCTGCATCGACGGGGAGTTCCTGCTCACCTCGCCGGCGTCGTTCGATCTCCCGGCGGGCGAGTCGTCGATTGTCACCGTGTCCTATACCCCCGTGAACGAGGGCCAGGACCAGTGCCGGATCGACATTGGCACCCAGGGCAATGACCTGACCGTCCCGATGAGCGGCACTGGCGTGCTGACTCTGCCGACCGATCTGGATATCACGGCCTTCCGTGCCACCCCCAAGGTCAGGCTCAGCAGCGGCAACCCGGTCTCGATGAGCATCACGATCAAGAACAGAGGCACGGAGCAGGGTCGCGGCGTCCTGACGGTGACCGGCCTCCAGAACGGCGTGGAGTTCGTCCACCAGGTCCTTTCCGTGTTCGACCCGGTCGGCGGCCGGGCGACCACGATCCGGCTCCAGTTCTACCTCCCGACGGCAACGGGCCTGATCAACTGGACCGCCACCCTCCAGGACGGGGACCCGGATCTGGACGTCAAGACCACCACCACTCTGGTGAAGTGAGCCAGGGGGAGGGTTAGGGACAACGACACTCTCCCCCGCAACCGCACCGGGAAGGGATAGCCCTTCCCGGTGCCGGGTCTCGGCCAGGAAGGCCGGTGTCATCTCCAAGGGACCGGGCCCAGCGAAAGATGCCAACGACAGCTAGGATCCCAAGGGCATCATTCCCCCGCCCCCGGACTGGATCTCCGCCGACGGCACCAAGGGCGCCCTGGACCTGGACTTTGCCCGCTACCTGGGCAACACCACTTCTGGGACGGGCGCGCCACCGGCCATACGGCCCCGTAACGGGGACCAGGGAGCCGAAAGGCAAGCAGGCGAGGCAGCCTGGTCCAGCGCGCCGGGATTGATCGACGCCGGGTCGACTTCCGGCGCCCGCGGCCCCGGCGGCTCCCGCCTTCCGCGGGCGCCCCTGCCTTTTTCAGCGGCTGTGCAGGTCCTCACGACGCCGAGCCCCAATCCGGATCTCCCGCTCTTCCCTGTGGGGCAGGGGACCTTTGTGTTGGCTCGACCGGGTGACGGACTTCACCTTAGTATTTCGCCCTCGGAATCTGGCAATGGGGAGTGCAATGAACAAGCAGTGGACACGGGTTCTTTCTGCCCTGTCGATTCTCGCGCTATCTGGCGTAGGGGCTGGTTTGTCGGCCGAAGAGATCGGTACCGGTCAGCCCCCCCAGCCGCTGGAAACGCAGGGGGCGGTGGAGCCCAGGGTCACCAAGGCAGCCGCCGAGGCCCCGCC
>JBGSUY010000674.1:0-4008 GCA_041753195.1 Chromatiaceae bacterium | reverse complement strand
GAACCACCTGATCCCATCCCGAACTCAGAAGTGAAACGGTGTATCGCCAATGATAGTGTGGGGCCTCCCCATGCGAAAGTAGGTCACCGCCAGGTCCCTACACCAAAACCCCGCTGCTCGCGCAACGGGGTTTTTTTATGGGGATTACTGCCGAGAAGGGTTTCAGTGGCCATCCTGGCGTCGGATTGGCGGGGCTGCCCACCTGGTGTGGCAAGCGCTATCAATCAGCGCTCGGGCCTTGACACGTTTGGCTATGGTGCCAAGAGGACGAGGTTTTTCGCGTCATCGATGGTGACCCGGAATCGGCCGAGGACGCTCATCCCCAGGAGGGCATTCCCCCCGAGTCGAGTGTCATCGATGAATGCGGTCGCGACGCGGCTGACCCTCTGATTCCCGAACCAGATGGCAGTCAGGGTTCCGATTTGGGCGTCCACAGTACCGTTGGCGGTCTGCACCACCTGTCGGCGCAGGCGCTGGGGGTTGATACCCAAGGGTACGATGAGTGAATTGGGTAACACGACATAATCGGCCCCCGTGTCGAGGAGCAAAGGCCGCTCCACCCGCTTTCCGTTTTCACCTTCCAGGCCCAGCATCAGGGCATGGGAGGTCCCTTTGCGCTGGGTTTGGACCACGATCTCGGCCGCTGGGGCTGCCTCGCCTTCCTCTGTTACCTGCTCCTCGCTCTGGGCCGACGTGGGAGGTGGGGGGGGAACTGCAGTTTTCTCCCCGAGAATAATGACTCGTTCCACGCCACCGTCGGGCTTCTGCACGATCACATGATCAAATCTCTCCAGGAGCATCCTCAGGCGGGGAACCAGTTCCTCCCCCTCGGCGCGGCCGATGCTGCGGCGGGTTGCCTCCAGTTGCGTGGGTTTCATGGTGAAGCCGCTCGATGCCATCAGGCGTTCGAGCTCCTCGGCGACGTCCACCTGAGGGGAATCCGCCATCACCGCGCCGCTTGAATATCCGAGGACGCACAGGACTAGAGCCAGTATCGCCGTGGGTGGCGCTCTGGAAGGGAGTTGGTGGAAAGGGTTCATCTGGGCCTTGACTCTGACGGCTTGCTCGCGTTCCGGCGCTGCGCGGCGCCGGGGCCAATCGGGAACCCGCGATCGAGGTCCGCCGGCGAAACCTAGGCCAGTGCGCGGGATGCCTGGCCGAGGGACTGCCCAGTGGGGAACCCGCCGCGAGATTCGAGACTAGCAGTGAGACGGCGTCCGCGCCAGTGAGCCCAGCGACTCGAGATGGAGACGCTCGCCGGGCAGGTGGCATGCTTGGTGAGATGGTCGTCGGAGTTGCGGATCACTTCGTCTCAAATCTTCAGTTTCTGAGCGCCCGCACCTGATCAAGGATCTTGGGGTCATCCCATTCCCGGCCGCCGGTGGCCACGTAGGCTAGGCGGCCCTCCGCGTCGATTACGAAGGTGGTGGGCAGCCCCTTGACCGGGTAGCTCTGGACCACCCGGGAGTCGAGGTCCATTGGCAGTGGAAACTCCACCGGGTAACTGGCCAGGAACTGCTCGATGGTGTCCGCGTCCTCGC
Source organism: Chromatiaceae bacterium (assembly GCA_041753195.1). Taxonomy (GTDB): domain Bacteria; phylum Pseudomonadota; class Gammaproteobacteria; order Chromatiales; family Chromatiaceae; genus Thiodictyon. Next base: position 2,467 of record JBGSUY010000674.1, on the reverse strand, counting down.
CAACGTTGATGGCGACGAGGGAGATGCCGTCGCTCGAGACCGCATCAAAGGCACGCTGCATAGATGGCATCTCCTCCCGGCAGGGGGGGCACCAGGTGGCCCAGAAATTCAGGATGATGGGCTTGCCCCGGTAATCGGCGAGGCGCTGGGGCTGGTCGCCCGGATCTTTCAAATCGAACTCCGGGGCCGCGGGCCGGTCCGGGATGGGGGTTAGGGTCTGGTCACCGACCCGCGTGCCGGCAGGCGCTATCCCAGGTCCGGACAGGGCCAGGAGGGCGACGGCAAGAGTCCAGGCGAGGGGGTATCCGGCTTGTGTCAGAGGTCGCATTATCGATTGTGCTCAGGGATTTTGGGTGAGACCACATCTCGGTTAAGGGTTATTGGGGGGAGGCCCCGTCCGTTTCAACCAGTTCCTGGGCATGGACCCTCGAGCCGCATTGCGCTGGATGCTCTGAAAGACCCGGTTGTGGGCGATTCGGTCTGCCGATGCGCTCGCGAGAAGCCGTAGGCGATGAAGAATCCGCGGGCCTGGTCCGGCAGGCGCTGAATGAGCCGAATTTCCACCGGGGGGCATCACAGGCCCCGAACGGCATGCCCGCCTTCGGATCGATGCCCTGGGCTTGGCCGTCCTCGACCTTGGCGTCGGCGGGGGCCGCGAGCGCCAACAGGAGGAGCGGCTGGGGAGGGCAGGGGCGGCTGAAGAGGAACGACACGTGGTTCTGGGCTCGACGTTTCACCGGACGGGGGTCACGATAGCATCCTCGGGCCGCGGAGGGCCAGAAGGTGACATGGATCATGGGCCGGATTGGTCAAGTAGGGGATGGCTCGCACCTGAGGTCGGCGGTCGCGGCCTGTTCCGGGGTGCTGCCCGGAGGACCGTCGCGCTGACACGGCAGGCTGGAAGGCCACCGTCCCAGGGGGGGTGCTCTATTCACAGTGTCGGTAGGAGGACTGACGAATCCATGGCTGGTCCGATAAGTCGCAGCGCCTCGCGCGCCACAGGGCGGGATGCTTTTCTATGGGCGGATCGGCTGGACGACCTGCCCCCCGTGAGGCGGTGGCTGGTGTGGAGTGGGCGCGTGTTCCATGCCCTGGTCCGCGACCTGACCCAAGGCTTTCTGTCACTCGAGGCAATGAGCCTGGTCTACACGACCCTGCTCTCCCTGGTCCCCCTGCTGGCAGTGAGCTTCTCGGTGCTCAAGGGTTTTGGCGTTCACAACCAGTTGGAGCCCCTGCTGCTCCAGGGTCTCAGCCCCCTGGGGGAGCGGGCCGAGGAGGCCGCCCGAGCCATCATCGGCTTCGTGGACAACATGAAGGTGGGAGTCCTGGGCTCCCTGGGTCTGGTCTTTCTGCTCTATACGGTGATCACCCTGATCCAGAAGATCGAGCAGGTGTTCAACTATACGTGGCGGGTGGAGGTGCAGCGGCCCTTTGCCCAGCGGTTCAGCCAATATCTCAGCGTGCTCCTGGTGGGGCCGGTGCTGTTCTTCTCGGCGGTGGCGCTCTCCGCCTCCCTGCGCAGCGTCCCCGTCGTGGAGGCCATTTTGTCCACCGAGCCCTTCGGGGCCCTGATTGAGGCCGTCGGGCGCCTGCTGCCCTACCTGCTGCTCGCTCTCACCTTCGCCTTCATCTATGTCTTCGTCCCCAACACCCGGGTGCGCCTGGGCTCCGCCCTGATCGGGGGCCTGGTGGCGGCCCTGCTGTGGCAGTCGGTGGGTTGGGTTTTCGCTCAGTTCATCGTCAAGTCCACCCAGTACACCGCCGTCTATTCCGGTCTTGCAATCGTCATCCTGTTCATGATCTGGGTCTACGTGGCCTGGCTGATCCTGCTCATCGGGGCCAATGTGGCCTTCTATCACCAGCACCCGGAGTACCTGATCTCCCGCTCGCGGGACCTGCGCCTGAGTAATCGGTTGCGCGAGCGCCTGGCCCTGGTGGTGACCGGTCACATCGCCCGTAATTACCTGAACGGGGCCCCGGCCTGGAGCGGGGAGAGCCTTTCCGAGGCCCTGCGCATCCCCAAGTCCAACACCCAGCGCATCCTCGAACTCTTGGTGCGGGAGGGATTTCTTCTGCGCACCGGGGAGGATCCCCCCCGCTATCTCCCGGCCCACGCGCCGGAAAGTGTCCTCGTGAAGACCCTGCTGGACGGGGTTCGATGCTTCGAGGAGCACGAGAGCGGCTGTCGGGGGACGGCCCCGGATCGGGGTATTCAGGAGATCGAGACGCGCATCGACCGGGCTATCGGCGAGGCCCTCGGCGCCATGACCCTAAAGGATCTGGCCCTAACGCTCAGCGAGGCGAGGGCGGCGGTTCAGGATTCAGGGATCGAGACCCTTCCCGATGCCTTGATGGATTCCGAGCTCGGTGCATTGGGGAAGGAGGGGAGGCCGGGCCCGTCGGATCGGTGAGACGCGATGGGCCCGCGAGACCCCTTAGCGCCCGCCGCGGCCGCCACCACCACCGC
>JBGSUY010000673.1:0-4679 GCA_041753195.1 Chromatiaceae bacterium | reverse complement strand
GGTGCGTGCGGAGCTGGGGGACCTGCCACCCGAAAGGGAGCTTCAGTCCGACGGGGAGCTGCCCCCCGGCCTGCTGAGCCTGGAGACCGCCGAGGCCCTGCGGCTCGGCGGGCCCTGGGGTAAGGGATTCCCGGAGCCCCTGTTCGACGGGGCCTTCGAGGTCAGCTCCGCCCGCCTCGTGGGTGATCGGCACCTGAAGCTGCGGGTGCGGACGGGCCGCGGGCCCCTGGTAGACGCCATCGGCTTCAATCTGGGGGAGCGCCTGCACCAGGCCCAGGGACAGGTCCGGCTCGCCTACCGGCTGGACGTCAACGACTATCTGGGTCGCCGCGCCCCCCAGCTGATCCTGGAGCACCTGCAATCGACCACCTAGACGACGAGATCGACCCCGCCCCCACGGACCCCGACTCCGAGGATGACTGGGAGCAGGTCCCCCAGGGTCCGAGCAAGAGCCAACTGAAGCGTGACAAGCAGGCGCTCCAGGCACTGGCCGAGCGCCTGGTGGCCATGCCCCGCGCCGAGCTCCTGCGCCTGAATCTGAGCGAGGCCACCTGGACGGCCATCGACGAGACGCCCCGCATTAAGGACCACCGCGCCCGCGGCCGACACTGGAAGCGTATCGCGAACCTACTGGAGCGGGAGGACATGCACGCGGTCCATGCCCTGGTGGACCAGGCCGAGCAGTGGGAGCGCCAGGCCGCCGCCCACCATCACCGCCTGGAACGCTGGCGCGAGCGCCTGATCGCCGAGGGTGATGACGGGGCCTTGAGCGAATTCATCGCAGAGCACCCGGAGATCGACCGCCAGCAGCTCCGCGCCCTGGTACGGGCCGCCCAGCGGGACCAGGAGCGCGGCCGGCCCGAGGCACCGCGCAGGCTCTTCCGTTTTCTGCGTGAGACGCTGGAGGTCGAGCATCCGGAGGGGCGGACGCCAGAACCGGACTCGGGCGTTTGAAGGAGCGGATCGACCGAATCGAGCGTCAGCTCGAACGGCGCGACGAGTAGCCGATTCGTAGGCTCCGCCGCATCCCATGGAGCCGCTATGCCGCCCTGGTTCTGCAATCGGCGCATCGCCCTGCCGGGCATGCGCCCTACGCGACGTCCCGGAATCAATCCGCTGGCAAACTGAGAGGCGCCCGCTTCTTGGGGTTGGGCCGGTAGAGCACCACCACGTTACCGATTCGGTGGATGAGCTCGGCGCTAGTTGCCTCGACCATCTGCGCGATCATTCCGTCCCTCAGGTCCCGGTCCCCCGCCGCGACCTTGACCTTGAGCAGCTCATGGTGGGCCAGGGCCAGCTCCAGCTCGGCAAGCAATCGCTCGGTGACTCCGGCCTGCCCCACGCTCACCACGGGCTTGCGGTGATGGGCCTGGGCCTTGAGCCAGCGCCGCTGCTTCTCGCTGATGGTCATGGGTAAAGGCCGGCTCAATCTGGCAGCCGCTCGAGCTCCACGAGCCCACCGCTGTTCTTAGTCTCCACCTTGGCGTAGAGGTCATACAGGGCCGCCTGCAGGGCCTCCTCGATCACCGGGTGGTAGAAGGGCATGCGCAGGAGCTGCCCCACGGTGAGGTCCTGCTCGATGCACCAGCAGAGCAGGTGGGCCAGGTTCTCGCCCTTGGGTCCGATCATCTCGGCGCCTAGGAGCCGGCCCGTGGCCTTGTCGCCGTAGACCCGCAGCACCCCCTTGTTCTTGCCCATGATGAGTGCCCGGCCCACGGGGGCGAACCGGATCTGACCCACGGCCGTGGTCTCCTGATCCAGATCATTCCAACGGGTGCCGACGGCGCAGATGTTGGGGTCGCAGAAGTTGATGAAGAGCGGGCTCGGGCGGCGGAAGCGGGCGCGCTCCCCGTGGGCCGCGTTGTAGCCGGCGATCTTGCCCTCGTAACCCGCCTCGTGGAGGATCGGCCGGAAGCCGGTGACGTCGCCGGCCATGTAGACCGGCAGATCCCCCACCTGCATGCTGTGGCGGTCCACCTGGGGCAGACCCCGGCGATCCAGGGGCACCCCCAGGTTCTCCAGACCCAGGCCCTGGATGTTGGGCACCCGCCCGATGCTGCAGAGGACCTTGTCCACCACCACGCTCTGATCACCGGCGCTGACCCGCAGGCGCCCATCCGGCTCCTCGGCGATCTCGGCCTGCTGCCCGAGATGGATGGGAAATTCAGTGCCCAGGATCTCGATGGCGCACTGGCTCACCTCCGGGTCCTGGGCACCGGCGATGGTCTGCATCTGATCGAAGCCGGTAATGGCCACCCCCAGCCTGGAGAGGCTCTGGCCGAGCTCGAGCCCGATGGTGCCGAGTCCGATCACCGCCATGGAGGTCGGCAAGTCCTCGAGCTCGAAGATCTCGTCGGTGGTGATGACCCGATCGCCGAAGGCTCTCCATGCCTCTGGGACCAGAGGCTTGGAGCCGGTGGCGATCACCAGGGCCCCGGCACGGATGCGCTGCCCGGCCACCTCCACCAGTTTCGGCTCCAGGATCCGCGCATAGTCCTGGATGAAGAGATCCGGCGGCATGTCATCGGTGCTGTTGCCGAGCACCCGGTCCACGAAGGTGTCGCGCAGGTCCTGCACATGCCCCAGGGCCTCCGGCACGTCCAGGGTCATGGCCTCGTGGCCGTCGATCCCATACTTCCCCAGATGGGTGCGCCGGTGATAGTCCTCCGCCACCTGAATCAGGGCCTTGGAGGGCATACACCCCACCCGGGCGCAGGTCGTCCCGGGCTCGCCGCCGTTGATCAGGACGAATGAGTTGCCGGCCCGGCGCACCTGGCCCATGGCGTTGAGTCCGGCGGTGCCGGATCCGATGATGGCCACATCGACGTGACGTTCTTCCACGATTTCGATCCTCAGAATGCATAAGCCGCCCGAGACGGCACAAGCCGTCATTCTAACGGCAAGACGTCCGCACGGACCCCACGGAGGCGCGGACCGCCGACTGGGATCAAGCGGCAGCCCACCACCGTCGGTCCGGATGGTCGAAGTAAGGCCTTGAGTCGGCTCGGGGCTTGAACGCGGCGGCGGTTTGCCCGGAAGGGCTCCCGGGGCTAGAATCGCGGGCTTTTCACGGCCCCAAGCTCCCCAAACCGGAACCCACTTGACCTCAGCCGTAGATCTTCGCTTCCTGGTGACACCCGACATGTCCACCAGTCCCCGGCTGCAAGGGCGCCTGCGGGTCCCGGGGGACAAGTCCATCTCCCACCGCTCCATCATGCTGGGGGCCATCGCCGAGGGTGAGACCCGTATCTCCGGCTTCCTGGAGGGGGCGGATGCCCTCGCAACCCTGGCTGCCTTTAGGCGCATGGGCGTCCAGATCCAGGGCCCCGAGCAGGGAAAGGTCCGGGTGCAGGGCGTGGGCCTGCGCGGGCTCCAGACCCCGGACGCGCCCCTGGACATGGGGAACTCCGGCACCTCCATGCGTCTCCTGGCGGGGCTCCTGGCGGGGCAATCCTTCCCGGCCACCCTGGTGGGCGACGCCTCCCTCAATCGCCGCCCCATGCGCCGGGTGACCGAGCCCTTGGCCCTCATGGGGGCCCGCATTGGCACTAGCGAGCAGGGCACGGCGCCCCTGGCCATCGAGCCCACCGAACGACTCACTGGGATCGATTACCGGATGCCGGTGGCCAGCGCCCAGGTAAAGTCCTGCCTCCTGCTCGCCGGGCTCTTCGCGGAAGGCGAGACCTGTGTGACCGAGCCGGCGCCCACCCGGGACCACACGGAGCGCATGCTGACCGCCTTCGGGTACTCGGTTCGGCGCACCGCCAGGCGGGTCTGCCTCACCGGAGGCGGTCGTCTCTCCGCCTGCCGGCTCCAGATCCCGGCGGATATCTCGTCGGCCGCCTTCTTCCTGGTGGGGGCGAGCATAGCCCCGGGCTCGGACCTGACCCTGGAGGGGGTCGGTATCAACCCCACCCGGGTTGGCGCCATCAACATCCTGAGGGCCATGGGGGCCGACATCGATCTCATCGACCGGCGCGCGGCGGGGGGCGAGCCGGTGGCGGACATCCGGGTGCGCGCCGCGCCCCTGAAGGGCATCGCCATCCCGATTGATCAGGTGCCGCTCGCCATCGACGAGTTCCCCGCCCTCTTCATCGCCGCCGCCTGTGCCAGCGGGGAGACCGTCCTCAATGGCGCCGAGGAGCTGCGTGTCAAGGAGAGCGACCGCATCCAGGTGATGGCCGACGGGCTCCTGACCCTGGGGATCCGGGCGGAGCCGCTCCCAGACGGCATCCGCATCGAGGGCGGCCAGATCGGCCCCGGCGTCGTGGAGGCCCATGGGGACCATCGCATCGCCATGGCCTTCGCCATCGCCGGCCTGCGCGCCTCCGGGCCCATCGAGGTGCGGGACTGCGCCAACGTGGAGACGTCCTTTCCGGGGTTCGCCTCCCTGGCCGCCGGGGCCGGACTGCCGATCCAGGAGGTCAGGTCTTGAACGGCGAGGCGGCCCGGGTCATCACCATCGACGGGCCCTCCGGAACCGGCAAGGGGACCATCGCCGATCTGCTCAGCCACCGCCTCGGTTGGCACTGCCTGGACAGCGGGGCCCTCTCTACCGGGTGCTAGGGCTGGCCGCCGACCGCCGCGGGCTGGACCTGAACTCGGGCGAGGAGCTAGCCCAGGTGGCGGCGGGGTTGGATATCGCCTTCCAGGGCGGGCGGGTGCGGCTCGCCGGCGAG
>JBGSUY010000672.1:0-2637 GCA_041753195.1 Chromatiaceae bacterium | reverse complement strand
CCTTGCTGCTCGGCCTGGTCTTTGGTCTGGCGCTCGGCCCCTGCGCCTTCGCCTGGCTCGCCCCGGTGCTTGGGGTCGCCTGGATGCAGGTGCCCCAGGGTTTGACCTTTCCCATTCTACTGCTCACCCTCTTCGCCCTGGGCCACTGCGCCGGCGTGCTGCTCGCGGCCGGATCCCTGCACGGCGTGCAGCGCTGGCTCGACGCCCTCGGCAAGGGCCGAGGATTCGCCGCTGGACGGGCCCTCTGCGGTGGTCTGCTGCTGGCGGTCGCGGCCTATCTGGTCCTCAGCACCACCCTGCTGGTATGACGGGTGCGCGAGCAGGTCACGCCCCGGTGAGTGGTGCCCTGCGGATCTCCGCGGCAACCCCCATCTAGAGTCGAACCACGATGTTCACCCCCACCCCCCGCCGCGTCTGGATCCTGATCGCCCTGGTCTGTGCCGGGGCCGTGACCGCGAGCTTCGGGCTCACGGCCTGGCTGGATCTCAGCCCTTGCTATCTCTGCATCTTCCAGCGCACCCTCTTTATAGCGCTGACCCTGCTGGCGGGGCTGGCCGCGCTGGGGCGGATGCTCACCTGGGTGGCGGGTCCCCTGTTCGTCCTCGGCTGCGCGGTGGGCATAGGGGCCGCGTCCTACCAAAGCTGGCTCCAGCTCCAACCCCCAGAAAGCGTCTCCTGTGTCGGGGGCCAACCGGGGATCATCGAGCGACTGGTCGAGTGGCTAGCCCAACAGTCCCCCTCCCTCTTCCTCGCCACCGGATTCTGCGAGGACAAGGAGCTCGTGATCCTCGGCCTGTCGCTGGCTAACTGGGCCCTGGTCACCTTCGTTGCGGGCCTTGCCGCCGCGCTCTGGGTGCTCTGGCGCGCCCGCCGCGCTTGGCCTTGATCCAAACCCGTCCTTCCAAGATCCGTCCACCTTCGGAGTCCAGCCATGTCCCTGAACCGCCGCCGTTTCAACCGCCTGCTGCTTGGCGCGCTCGCAAGCGCAGGAGGCGCCTCCCTGATCCCCTCCAGGGCCACCGCCAACCTGGTGGAGGGCCGCGACTGGCGGCCCTTGGAGGTGCCCCAGCCGCCTACCGATCCCAGCACGATCGAGGTCTTGGAGTTCTTCTCCTACGGCTGCCCCCACTGCGCCCATCTCAATCCATTCGTCAAGCCCTGGTCCGCCGCCCTGCCGCCGGGCGTGAGCTTCAAGCGCATCCCGGTCAGCTTCGGGCGCGCCGCCTGGGCCAACCTGGCGCGCCTGTACTTCGCCCTGGAGCTGACCGGGGATCTGGATCGTCTGGACCAGGCGGTCTTCGATGCGGTCACCGAGCAGCGCAAGGGCCTCTACACCGACGAGGCGATCTTCGACTGGGTCAAGGGCCAGGGGGTGGACCTGGACGCCTTCAAGGAGGCCTTCAGCGGCTTCACAGCCGAGACCCAGCTCAAGCGCTGCGATGTGCTGGTGCAGCGCTACCGGGTGGACGCCGTGCCGCGGATCACGGTGGCAGGGCGCTTTGTGGTGGTTGGGGACGGGATGAAGAACTACGGTGACCTGCTCGCCATCGCGGATCAATTGATCGCCAGGGCCAGGCAAGGCTGACCCGACAGGGCTGAATCGGGTCGCCCATCAATGCACCCGAAAGGCCGCGTGACAGGCGACGCATTGCTTCATCAGCTCCGCGGTGAAGCGGGCCAGGCCGTCCATCTCGTCAGTCTCGGCACGGATGGCCAGCTCCTCGAACCGCAGATGCGTTGGGCCGCCGATGTCGCGAAAGGATTGGGGCGGCTTCGCGCGCACCGAGTCCAGTGTGGCGCGCCATCCGGTTGCCCGAGAGGCGGGCAGCCTCGGCGATCCGGTCGCGGTCCTCGGTTCCGATGCCCTGGAGGATGCCCTGAATGCTCGCCAGCATCTGGCGCATCTCGGCGAGGAATTCTGCCTCTCCCCGGCGCTGGGGTCCAGGATCAGGCTGACGCACAAGAGCAGCGTGGTCTTGCCGGAGCCGCTGGGACCGAGCAGGGCCACCAGCTCGCCCGCCCCGACATCGAGACTCACACCATCGAGTGCCGTCACCGCCAGCTCACCGCTACCGAAGACCTTGGAGAGCCACCGCACCCGCAGGACCGCCATCTCAGCCTCCGAGCGCCAGGGCAGGCGGTGTGCGCAGGGCCTGCACGATGCCGAGCAGGCTTGCCAGCAGGCCGCCGGCGAAGACCACCGCGAAGGTGATCAGGGTCTCGGAGGGCAGCAGCACCAGGGTGCGCGGGAACTGCTCATAGGTGAGCGTGACCAGCAGGTAGGCAAAGCCGAAGGCGGTGACCGTGAGGACCAGGGACTGCTCCAGGATCAGGCGCACGATCACCCCATTGGTCGCCCCCATGAGCTTGAGGGTGGCGATGGCCCGGATCTTCTCCATGGTGAGCACATAGATCAGCAGCGCGATGATGATGATCGAGACCGCGACCCGGAGCGCGCGGAACAGGCCGAGGATGGCGCTCATCTTCTTCAGCCGGCCGGCGAGCATCAGCGCCCGCTCCTCGGCGCCGGTGTAGACGTTGAAGTAGTGCCAGTCGCGGATAGGGGCGGCCACCTCGGCCGGGTCCGCGCCGGGCTTCAGCCGCACCAGCACGGCGTTGATGGTGTCGCTGCTCGCC
>JBGSUY010000671.1:0-1681 GCA_041753195.1 Chromatiaceae bacterium | reverse complement strand
GATCCCGCTGGCGCTGGCGGTCGGTCAGCCGGGCAGCGAGATCCAGGCCCCGATGGCGATGGTCATCCTCTACGGGCTGCTCACCTCGACGGCGCTCAACATGATCGTCGTGCCGGCGCTCTACCTGCGCTTTGGGCAGCTTGAGTCGAGCGCACGGGTCGTGCGCGATCTCTTCGGCACAGGGCTGGAAGGGCTTCAGGGTGAGCCAGCTCACGTCCGGCCGGCACCGGAAGCGGGGGCCTCGTGAAGGCATCGGGCAAGGGGTTCTCACACCGCGGGGGGCGTGTTGCTGGCAGAAACAACGACCGGGGCGCGCGCAAAGTTTGCAAACGGGATTATCGGGGCGTTCGCAAGCCATCCCTGTCGAAAGCCATCGTGCTAGCGCGTTCCGCGTTGCACATCGAGACGACCACGGCAGCGATACCTTCTGAGGAAAAAGGCAGCCAATGATGTCCGACCGATCTCAATGCTCTTGGAATTGAGCGGAGCCCGCCGGGCTGGCCACTGTTGCGCTGTCATTGAATCCCGGTAGCGGCGCTGTCGCAGCCGAAGCGAAGCAGCCGCTCGCGATCAGCATCGATGTGGTCACGCCGGGGTCGATCGTGCAGCGCTTGGCGCAGCGGGAGCCTCGAACCGAACCACACCGCCGAGCAGTCCCCTCTGCCCCGGGGTCCCGTCCAGAACTACCGGATCGCCGCCGCAGCTGGAGTGTCCGCTTTCCGCGGCACTGGTCCGCCCATCCTGGCGCGGACCAGCGACCGCAATGCGCGTTGACCGGTCATCGGGGCTGCCGAGACACGCTGTCTTGGAGAGAGCTACCCTTCCCGAAGGCAGTTGTCGGATGTGCGGCCTTTGTCCTTCGACTCGACCGCGCGCTTGGTGCCCGCCTCGATCAGAGGCCGATTCCGGCGTGCAGTGGGTATGGGGGTTGCCCAGATTCAGGGATGGGGGATGGGTCGGCAGTCCATTGCCGGGGTTCGGGTGGTGGGGTCGGGGGCCAGGCCGCGGCCTAGACCTGCTGGATGCCGGCGATGTGCCAGTCGCCCTCGGGGTTTGCCCAGGGGTGCTGGACGTGCCAGACCTCGTTGAAGTCCTCGGCCACTGCCTGCTCCTCCTCGCGGATCAGGCCGGAGAAGCGGACGCTGGCTACGGCCAGGTCGTCGTCCCGCTGGAGGGTCAGGAGCTCCGCCTGGAGGCGCACCACCTCCGTGTACTGGCTCCCGCCCAGGCGCTCCCGCTCCCGCTGCAGCTCGGCGAAGAGCTGGGGCGTGGTGTACTCCCGGATGTCCCGGAAGTCTCCCTGGTCCCAGGCGGCCTGGAGCCGGATGAAGTGGGTCTTGGCGCCCTCGATGAATCCGATGCCATCGAACCAGTGGGGGAACTGGTCGGTGCCGGCGGGCTGGGGCGGCATCGCACCCATGCCGGCGGGTATGAAGCCGCCGGTGCGATGGCCGCTCGCATCCCCATTGGCCTCGCCGTGCGTGCTCGGATTCGCGCCCAGATCAGGTGTCCCCTCGGGTGGCGAGGTGCGGGCGTAGGCGTTCCTCGACCGCGCCGTGCCTGCCCCGATCGGGGGCCCGGACCCAAAGGCCCCGGCGGCCGCCGGGGTGGGTCCGGCCTGACTCCTGCGCAGCATCCGGAACAGCATCACGGCGCCGAACACCAGCAGGGCGATCAGCAG
>JBGSUY010000670.1:0-4068 GCA_041753195.1 Chromatiaceae bacterium | reverse complement strand
TCCCATCCCTCCGCCGAGGAGGCGAGCGCCTTCGGGCGCTCGCATTGTCTTGCAGGCCCGCAAGGGGCCGCCGTACGCCCCGCCGTGAGCTCGACTCGGGTCTCGGGCGAAGCCATGAGAGGAATCCGAAGATGACCAAAGTCCCTCTGACCGCCAGGGGTGCCGAGAAATTGCGTGAGGAGCTCGATCGGCTCAAGCGTGTGGAGCGCCCGCGCATCATCGCCGCCATCGCCGAGGCGCGGGCCCACGGCGACTTGAAGGAGAACGCGGAGTATCACGCGGCCCGGGAGCAGCAGGGCTTCGTCGAGGGGCGCATCAAGACCATCGAGGGCACGCTCTCCCACGCCCACATCATCGACGTGACCAAGCTGCCGGCCAACGGAAAGGTGGTCTTTGGGGCCACCGTCCAGGTGCTGGAGGTGGATAAGGACGCGGAGCTGACCTACCAGATCGTCGGTGACGACGAGGCGGACCTGAAGCTCGGCATGATTTCCATTAGCTCGCCCATTGCCCGGGCCCTGATCGGCAAGAGCGAGGGGGACCTGGCACTGGTGGACGCCCCCGGCGGCAAGCGCGAGTTGGAGATCCTGGAGGTCAGATACGTCTGAGAGGGCCCAGGGCTGAGAGGTTGTGACTCAATTGTTGCGAGCAGTCGATTTTTCACGCCCTCTCGGGTTAAGGACTGGGGGCCGCAGGGGGCCGGATCGGCGCAACCAGGGGCGGATTGGGGCGCTAGGTGGGGCGCGCTGCCCAGAGATGGGCCGAGCGCTGATTTCATTCGGAAGCGGTCGCCCCGGCATCCGGGTGTGAAACTGTTACCACGTGGCCTCCGTGGAGCGCGCGGGGCTGGACGGGGCTCAGGGCCAGGAGCGGTAGAGCGACCTGTTCGCGAGCGGCCGCTCGCTGATCACCGGCCTTCGCCGTGGCAGTCACCCTGAGGTGGCCGAGGATGCGCGCAATTGCGCCGTCGCCTTCAACCTGCGAAGTCTGACCGGGAAGGGCTGCAAGGCCTCAGGCCTCGCGGGAAAGCAGTGAGGGCCTGCGATAGCGCGTGCTTTGCCGGCGGCGACCTGTTACCGTAGTCGCGTGAAGAGATACTGCTTGGCCCTCCTGGGAGCCGCTTAGTCTTAGCGGCCCTCCTGCTGATACCTCGCCGACCCTTCCTGCCGATCTCTCGGCATTCCGCTGTCGAACGAACCTGTGCTTGGCGTTTTTCGATGGTGTCCTTTCTTTGGCCAATGCACGATTTTCATGAGACACGGATATGAACATCTACGTAGGTAACCTCCCCTTCAGCGTCACCGACGGCGACCTTCGCGAGACCTTCGCCCGATTCGGCGATGTCTCTCAGGTCAATCTGATCAGCGACAAGTTCACCGGCGACTCCAAGGGCTTCGGCTTTGTGGAGATGGCAAACAACTCCCAAGCCGACTCGGCGATCAAGGCCCTGAACGGCACGGACTTGAAGGGTCGCACGATCACGGTGAATCAGGCTAAGCCGAGGACGGATCGCCCATCCCACGGTTCCCGCTATTGATTAATCGCTAAGGCGCTAAAGCGCTAAAGCGATCGACGGGCCCCGCATGTGGCTCGGCGATCCTTGAGCTGAAGCCCGGCCCCGCGCCGGGCTTTTTATTGGGCGCGAGAGCAAAGCAGCGTCGGGCTGGCGCCGGCGCCCTTGGCGCTCATGCCTGCTTCGGCGAGCGCCAGCGCTATTGCGCCTTACCGGAACCCAGCGGGGAGCCGCCTTCGTGTTTGGACTTCTTCGCGGCCCGCTTCTCCTTGAGGCTGTGCGCGGGCTTTTTCTTGCCCTCTTTCTTGGGGCTGCGTTCTTTGGTCATGGCATTTGGTCCTTTAGGATGTTGCGAGACGGTCTAGACGGCCCAACTGGCGACTGCTGTGGCCTCCACTCCGCAACTTTCCGCCTGAATCGCGGCATCGTCAACCACGGGTCCAGGCCGCGTCCCCACAAGCATCCATCCGAACAGGAGCAGGACCCTGGACAAACTGGTTCTGGTCGACGGGGCGGGGCCGACCGCGATCCCTTGCCCCGGCGCCGTATCCATTCGCGCCCGCGCTGCACAAGGCATTCGAGCCACGGGGCCTTTGGTTATCCGGCCCCGCCTCTGGAGATCCGACCGAGGAGCCAATCCAATCCTCGGCTCGGGAGAACCCGTCTTGCGCCCCCGAGTAGGTGGGTGGGCAGTGTAACGTAATAGCGGGCCTTGGGTCGGGGGCTTTCCAGGGCGTGGACCAACTTGCGCAGCACCGCCTCTGGTGGCAGCGTAAAGGGCTGGGCCGGGCCTTCCTTCTTGAGCCGCTCCTCGGCCCGGCGGTAGGCCTCCCGGTGCACGCTCCGCTCCATGTCCACGTTGTCCTTGAAGACTTGGTGGGCATTTTGCCGGAAGCGGCTTCGGATTGGACCGGGCTCGATCAGGGAGACTTGAACCCCGGAGCCTCGCAGCTCCAGGCGCAGGGTGTCGGTTAGGCCCTCCAGGGCGAACTTGCTCGCCACATAGGCGCCGCGGTAGGGCAGGGCGATCAGCCCCAGGATGCTGCTGTTCTGCACGATGCGGCCGTGGCCCTGGCGGCGCATGATGGGGATGACTCGGCAGGTCAGGTCGTGCCAGCCGAGCAGATTGGTCTCCAACTGGGCGCGCAGGGTGTCCCTTGTCAGGTCCTCAACGGCTCCCGGCTGGCCGTAGGCGCCGTTATTGAACAGGGCGTCGAGTCGGCCGTCGGTGAGGGCCAGGGTCTCGGCGAGACCCACCTGGATCGATTTTGGATGATCCAAGTCCAGCTCGACCGCCGTCAGCCCTTCCGCCCTGATCCGCTCTACGTCTTTCGCCTTGCGTGCCGAGGCCACGACCCGCCAGCCTCGGCGGGCAAGGCCCTGGGCGCAGGTGTAGCCGATGCCGCTAGAGCAACCGGTGATGAGGATGGATCGTTGAGCATTCATGGGTATGGGGCCTGATCCGGCGGTCGCTGCCGGGCATTTATCCCCTTGGAGGCACGCTCACAAGGGTGGCGTCCCCGGGGCATAGGCGTTCTACATTTGATTTCTGGTCTCAAATCCTTATAAATCGAGCGGTTCGAAGACGATCCAGAGGTACGTGACTATGCCGATCTACGAATACCGTTGCGAGAGCTGCGGCCACGAGCTTGAGAAGATGCAGAAGCTCGCGGATGCCCCCCTGACCGACTGCCCCGCGTGCGGCAAGCCGACCCTGAAGAAGCTCATCTCCGTCGCCGGATTCCGGCTCAAGGGCAGCGGCTGGTACGAGACTGACTTCAAGAAGAGCGACAAGAAGAAGAACCTACATGAGGGTGGGGACAAGAAGGAAGGCGGGGCCGCCGAAGAATCCGGCAAGAAGGAGAAGACGACTGGCGAGGGCAAGTCCGAGACCAAGCCAAAGCCCAAGCCGGAGACCAAGTCGACGACCGCCGGGGCCTGACCTCAGTCCACCTGACCCCAGTCCACGGGGCCACTCACAGGGGCCTGCCACGGCCGCGCCCCCTGTGAAGCCACCATTTTCTGGTGCCGATCGGCCGAAGACCGGCCCAGTCCGCTTGTCCACTACCTTCTGCCCGAGCCGCCCATGACCCTGTCCGAGTCCCTCGATGTCCTCACAATCCCCGAGGTCAAGCAAAGGCGTGAGCTGATGGGGAGCGCCGACCGTTCGACGCGCAAGTCCGATATGATCCGGGCAATCGTGGGCACCCTGCTTGCCGGCAACCGGGGCCCGATCTGGCGGCAGCTCTCGGAGGTGGAGGTGCAAGCGGTGGCCGAGGCGGTCCACTGCTGGGGCGGGCGGTTCGACCCGGCACGCTTCCGGGCCAAGTACGGGGCCCTGCCGGACCATTTCGAGTACGACCCCTACACCTCCTGGCTCGTGCGTAAGCCCCCGCCCAGAAGCGTCCTCCCGCTCTTCTTCTACCAGGGGGAGATCCCGGAGGACCTGCGCCCGCGCGTCGCCGGGCTCGCACCACGGCCGGCGGAGCTGCCCATCAAGGCCCTGGGCGCAGGTGTAGCCGATGCCGCTAGAGCAACCGGTGATGAGGATGGAT
>JBGSUY010000669.1:0-2290 GCA_041753195.1 Chromatiaceae bacterium | reverse complement strand
CGCGCGACGTCGGCGCAGGGCAGCGCACCAGGGCCGGGCGGCAATGGACAGGTGGGCGAGATTGTCCGCGAGGCATTCACCAACGGCAGCGTCGTCTTGCTGATCGGCTCCATGGTCATCGGCGCGCTGGCGAGCGAGAAGTCGGTCGACGCCCTCCACCCCTTCACCACGGACATCTTCATGGGCATGCTCTGTCTCTTCCTCCTGGAGATGGGCATGGAGGCGGGTCATCGCTTCGGGGACTTCCGCCGGGTGGGGTTGCTGCTCGGTGGCTTTGGTCTCCTCATGCCGCTGGTGGGCGGCGCGGTGGGTATCCTGGTGGGACACTTCGGACTCGGCTTCGGCGTCGGGGGCACCACCCTGGTCGCGGTGCTTGGGGCCAGCGCCTCTTACATCGCGGTCCCGCCCGCCATGCGTCTGGCGATTCCCGAGGCCAACCCGTCCTTCTATCTCACCCTGGCCCTTGGGGTCACCTTCCCGTTCAATGTCGTCGTGGGTATCCCTCTTTACCACCGCCTGGCCGAGGCGGCGGTCGGTACGGGATAATGGTGACCGGAGCTCAGTCCACTCGATGCTTGCGGGGGCCTTCAGTCAGATGCACCGACTCTATCCGGAAAAGCTGATCACCGTCATCACCTCCGAAGTGCTGGAGGATCGTCTGGTGGCCCTGGTGCGCAACCGCGGCGCCAGCGGCTATACGCTGTTGCGGGCCCGGGGCGCCGGGTCCGAGGGCCGGCAATCGGGCTTGCTCTGGTTCGACAGCAACCTGCTGCTCAAGGTGATCCTGCCCGCCGAGCGCCTGCCCGGGCTCCTCGACGACTTCTCGGCCCTGATCGCCAAAGGACACCACCTCACGGTGTTCGTATCGGACGTCACCGTGCTGGGTCACGAGAAGTTCGAGCGCCCTCTCGGCCCTTAGCCGCGGCAAGGGCTTGAACCCGCCGCACGACCCCGCAGGTTGCCGAATTGGCGAGCAATACCCTCCAGGCAGACATCATGCCCGAGACCGCTTCCAGTCGGCGAGCCTCCGCGAGCGCGGGGGCCGAATATCTCATCCGTCACACGACCCTGCGCCAGCTTCAACTCCTGGAGGCGATCGTGCGGCTTGGGAGCTTCACCCGAGCGGCCGAGGAACTGTTCCTCACCCAGCCGACGGTGTCGATGCAGATCAAGAAGCTCGCCGATGCCATCGGGGCCCCCCTATTCCAGCAGATCGGGCGGCGCGTGGAGCCCACCGACGCGGGGCGCGAGGTCTATGCCGCCTGCCGGGACATCCTGGGCACCTTGTCCAACCTGGACGTCGCCCTGGCAGACCTGAAGGGACTCAGGCGTGGGCGCCTCCGCTTGGGCGTGATCACCACCGCCAAATACGTGGCCCCGGAGCTCCTCGGCGCCTTCGCCGAGCTCTATCCAGGCGTCGACGTCCAGCTCAAGGTCACCAATCGGGAGCGGATCTTCGAGCGCCTCGCCGCCAATGAGGATGACCTCTATGTGGTCGGCAACATCGAGGACCTCGAGAACGAGGTCGTCACGGTCCCCTTCGCCCCAAACCCCCTCGTCCTGGTGGCCCGTGCGGATCACCCCCTGGTCTGTGAGCGCGACATCCCGATACAGCGCCTAGACGACGAGTACCTTCTCCTGCGCGAGCCGGGCTCCGGGATCCGCGACGCCTTTCTGAGTCTCCTGGCCGCCGGCGGCGTCACCCCCAGGGTGCGCATGCAGCTCGGCAGCAACGAGGCCATCAAGCACGCCATCGTCGGCGGCCTTGGCATCGCCGCCTTGTCGCTGCATTCCCTGGTGCTGGAGAGCTCCGGGGGTCGGCTCGCCCTGCTCGACGTCCAGGGGTTCCCGATTCATCGGCGCTGGAACCTGGTCTATCCCAGCAACCGGGAGCTGTCCCTGGTGGTCAAGACCTTCCTGCAGTTCGCAATCGAGAGCGAGCCGCGCATCTGCGCCCAGCTTGAGGCCGCCCGCGACGCGTTTCGAAGCCACTGCGCCGGCTGAGCGCCCATCCGCTTCGCACCGTTGATCCCAGGCCAACCGCTCGGCCCGAGGGCGTGGTCAGGCCCAAAAGCGAGGTAATTCGTCGGGAATTTCGAAGCTTCAAGGCTTGCGGAAATCGGTTCCGACGGGCACATTTCTTGAGTATGTGTCAAGACCCGGGAGATTGTTTACATCTGAAACAAACAGTTCTGGATTCTTTTGATACCACTCGTGGAGTGCCTCTACGGGGCTGATATGGCCGAGGGCGCGTTGCGGGATATGGTGATTGTAGATGCTGACGTAACGC
>JBGSUY010000668.1:0-3548 GCA_041753195.1 Chromatiaceae bacterium | reverse complement strand
ATATCCTGCCCCAGGGCCTCCCGCATCTCGGCGATGGCGAAGGTCTCCACCAGGTCCACCCCGCGCCCCGCCAACGCGAGTGCGACCCCGGGATCCGCCACCTCATAGACGGCCAGCCGCGCGCCCAGTCGCCGGGCGGACCCGCCGAGTGCGCCGGCCCGCGGTAGATACCCCAGATCGGTAAAAAGGAAGGCCGGGGACAGGGGCGCGATCCGGGGGTCTTCCAGGTCGCTCCAGCGCTCCACCACCGCTCCCAAGGCAGGCCAGCCGCCGCGATGGGCGGCGGTGAGTAGGTCCAGGTCGAATGAGATGAGTACGGCGCGGTCCTGTATGGGCGCGAGGATCTCGCTCACCGCCCTGTAAACGGGGCCGATGCCGAAGCGGGCGAGGGCCTCCGCCTTCACCTCCACGAACAGGGTCGCCTGGGGCCAGTCCCGCCACAGGGCGACCAGCTCTCGCAGGGTCGGGATCACCAGATCCGCGTATCGGCCACCGAAGTAGTGGGGATCCCCGGGGCTCAGTCGGCTCAGGGCCGCGAGCCCATGGTCCGCAATGGCGCCGGGGACGCCACACAGGCGCTCCAGAGTGGCGTCATGGAAGAGCACGGGAGTCCCGTCGGCGGTCATCTGCACGTCGACCTCCACGTAGCGGGCGCCGCAGCCCAGGGCCGCGGCGATCCCCGGCAGGGTGTTCTCGGGGAAGCGGGTGGGCGCCCCGCGGTGGGCGACAAGCTCAGGGACAGGCATGGCAGTCGCTCTCTTCAGGGCCCACCCGCTGGTCGGCCCACGCCAGGGACCGGTAGTCGAAGCGAGTCGCCTCGATGGGCTTGATGACGCGGAAATAGGGCGAGAGATCGAAGTCCCGGGGGGCGAACAGGCTGTGGTGCCGGATGTGCAGGATCTCCCGCACCGTGTAGCCGCAGGGCTCCTCCCCCTCGGGGCACAGGCTCTCCACCCGGGGCAGGATGGGGTAGCGCACGTCCTGGAAGGCCTGGGCGATGAGTGTGGAGCAGAGCGCGCGGGTGGGGTCGCCGCTGCCGAGCGCCAGCATGCGCCGGCGCATGAAGGAGGGCACCGGCGGGATGGGCAGGAGATAGCGGGCCAGATCGATCAGGTTCTTGAGATCGTAGGCCAGCCCCAGGCGCTCCACCGCGAAGGCCACCACCCGGGCGCGGTCCTCCTCGGTGAGCCCGATGGGGCGGCAGATGCGGGTGTTGAAGTGGGCGTAGGTGGCGAGCGGCACGGCGTGCACCCCCTGCTCCAGGTCCGCCTCCACCAGGGTGGGGGCGGCCATGGCATCCAGCCCCCGGCCCAGGGCCTCACCCACGTAGAGTGCCGCGTGGGACCAGGTGGACTGGGTCAGGTACTTGATGGCGGTGCTGACCCGGCTGTTTCCCTCCACCAGGAGCACGTCCGCCGGTTGCAGGAGACCCAGGAGTCGCTCGGCCTCGACCGGCACGTAGGGCTGGTAATTGGCAATGGGGCGGCCCAGGTAGGCCGCCAGCCGAGCGCCGAGCCGTTCCCGTAGTCGCTGCATGGTCTCCACCCGCGGCGCGCGCCCCATCAATGCCCGGCGTAGAGCCGCTCCAGATCCGCCGCGTGGCGCCGCAGGACGGCAACCCGCCGCAGCTTGAGCGTCGGGGTCAGGAGCCCGTTCTCCAGGCTCCAGGGTCCTTCCACCAGGGCCAGTCGGGGCAGCTTGGCATAGCCCGGGAAGGTGGCCAGGGCCGGTTGCAGGCGCTCGAGCACCGTCCGCTCCAGGTCCGGGTTGGGTCGTCGCCGCGCCTCCTCCTAGGTCAGTCCAATCTCCGCCGCCAGGCGGCCCAGGGCCTCTGGCCTCGGCACCACCAGGGCGGCGAGGTAGGGCCGACCGTCGCCCACCACCAGGGCCTGCTCCACCAGGGGGGAGCTCGCCAGGGCCCGCTCCAGGTCGGCCGGCGGGACCTTCTCGCCGGTGGAGAGCACCAGGATCTCCTTCAGCCGGCCGGTGATGGTGATATGGCCGCGGGGTTCGATGCGGGCCTGGTCGCCGGTGTGCAGCCAGCCGTCGGCGTCGATCAGGGCGCGGGTGGCGGACGGGTTGTGCCAATAGCCGAGCGTCACCGAGGGGCCGCGTGTCAAGAGCTCGTCGCCCCGGCCGAGGCGTACCGCGATGCCAGACAGCGGCTGGCCGACGGTGTCCGGATCGTTGTCGGTGCGGCGGTTGACGGCGATCACGGGACTGGTCTCGGTCAGCCCATAGCCCTGCAGGATCTCCACCCCAAGCGCGAGAAAGAAGCGCGCCACGGCGGGTGGGAGGGGCGCCCCGCCGCAGACGGTGAAGCGCAGGCGCCCACCCAGGCGGGCCCGTACCTGGGATCCGGCGAGGCGATCAAGGAGGGGTTGGAGCAGGAGCCCAGGCGCCCAGGGGACACGCCCTTGCGTGTGGAGGAAGCGCCGCCAACCCAGGGCGAGTGCCTGATCGAAGATCCGGCGCTTGAGCCGCGGTGCCCCCGCCAGGTTCTCCGCGATACGCCCCTGGACCCGCTCGAACACCCGCGGCACGGCGACCAGGATGGTCGGGCGCACTCGGAGCAGGTCCTCGGGTAGATCGGCGATGGAGCGGGCGAAGGCCACCCGGCAGCCCGCCACCAGGGGCACGTAATAGCCGATGGTGCGCTCCAGCATGTGAGACAGGGGCAGGAAGGAGAGGAAGCGGTCCTCGGGCTTCACCTCCACCGCGGCGAGCCCGGCCCAGACATTGGCCAGGATGTTGCAGTGAGACAGCATAACCCCCTTGGGCCGGCCGGTGGTCCCCGAGGTGTAGACCAGGGTCGCGAGATCATCGGCGCGGTGGCGGCCGACCGCGGGCGTGCCCCCGCTGGGCGGTAGCCAGTCCCGCGCCAGGTGCAGGTTGGGGGCCCGCGCGGGGATCTCCTCCAGGGTGATCAGGGCCCGAAGACCGCTCAGGGTCCCGGCGATGGGGGCGAGGGTGTCCCACTGGTCCGGTCCCGCGATCAGGAGTACCCGGGCCCCGGAGTCGCGCAGTACCCAATCCAGGTTGTCCGGACGATCGTTGGGATACAGCGGCACGGTCACCAGACCGAGCCCCAGGGCCGCCTGGTCGAAGGCGACCCAGTCCGGACCGTTGGGGATCATCAGGGCCACGCGCTCTCCGGGGCAGAGTCCGAGACCCGCGAGTGCGGCCTGCCAGCGCGCCACCTCCCAGGCCATGGCGCCCCAGGAGATGTCCCGCCAGCGCCCCTGGGACGAGTCGTAGTGGACATAGGCGACCGCCTCGGGGGTGCGGCGCACGCGCTCCTGGAAGACACGGTCGAGGGTGGCGGTGGGATCCTCGGGAATCGTCCGCACGATGTCGGGGGCAGGGCAGGGGTCGGCCCTTCCGACGTGGCGGGCAGGGGGTGGACGGTGCGGGAAGGTGCCCGGGGGCACCCGCGCGACCCGGCCGAGGGCGTCGATCGTCAACATGGTTGTTCTCCCATCAGCGAGGCCCAGCCTGGATCGGGCCGGAAGCGCTCGCCGAGCCGCTGGTGAAACGCCTGCAGGCGG
>JBGSUY010000667.1:0-7067 GCA_041753195.1 Chromatiaceae bacterium | reverse complement strand
TCTGCCCCGGGAAGGCCGTGACGGCGCAGGAGACACCGCGCAAGGGCTCCAACGCCAGGGCGAGCGCCATGGCGGCGTGCAGGGCGACCCGGTCGGCTCCTCCAGCCATGGAGAACGAGAGGTCTACCAGCAGGTGAACCGCCGTGTTGGGCGCCGCCCGCTCCTCCCTGCGCTGGAACACCCGGGGATCCCCGACCGCCGCGCGGTGCAGCGCCCCAGGGCTCAAGGTCCGTCCTCGCCGCGCCGTTCGCACCCGGCTCATCGCGTGGGACTGCACCAGACCCTGGAGCCTGGCGGTCAGCTTCGCGGACTCGGCTCGAACCCGCTCGAGCGCGTCCTTGCCTGCGCGGGCATTGCCCGCGAACGGCTCGAGGGTCGGAAGCAGCGCCATTGGGCCATCCGCTTTCTGCCCACCCAGCATCTCCGCGACCGCCTGGTAGGTGTCACCCGGAAAGTCGCCCTCCGCGGCGGACAGCAACGCTTGCAGCGCCTGGCGCCCCTGGGTCTCTGCAGCGTCATCGCCTGTGCTTTGGCCCTGGACCCCTTCGGTACCATCCTCCGTCTGACCCTCCTCCCGGCCGTCCTGCCCGGGGTGACCCTCGCCCTGTACTTCCTGGCCGCTGTCACGGCCGTCGACGGGGCTCTCGTGGCGGTCCTGGTGTCCAGCGGAGTCCCCCGGGTCATCGATCCGATCCTGGCCGCCTGCTGCGTCCACGTCTCCGGACTCCGATTGGGGAGACGGCTTGGGCTGCGGCGCGGGCGGCTCCTGGGCCTCCTCCTCGACCAAGGCGGCGATGCGCTCGGTGAGGTCTGCAGCGTCCTGGGTACTCCCGAGCCCGGGGATCTCGGTCAGAAGGCCGAGCAGCCGGTGCACGAAGCGGGATGGAAAGGTCTGACGCAAGACGCGCTCGGACTCCCTCGCCGCGTGCGCGAGCCGGGTCTCCCCGCGGTGACGGTGATACCCCATGACCAACAGCGCGTTCCCGAGCACCGCGGGCGGGGCGTCCCCCTCCCCCGGCGCCGCCAACTGATCGTGCTCGATCAGCCAGCCGTTCACCGCGTCGAGGGTGACACGGGCGCCCGGATACGGCCCCAGGATCGCGTTCTCGATGCGCACATCCTCCAGGATGTTCAGGATGCCCTTGGCGAGGGGCCCTTTCGCGGCGGTTCGTCTGACAGCGTCGAAGTCCGTGTAGCGGACATGCGCCGCCTCGTGGGTGAGGTACCCCCAGGCGAGGGTCCGCGCGACCGGGTCGTCCCCAATCGCGGGGATGGCGATGGTGCGCCCGTCGGTTTGGGCGACGGTGCCGCCCACCTGCACCGCGACACCGAACTTCCGCCCGTAGGCGGCGGCGACGATCGGCAGGGCGTTGGTGAGAGAGTTTGGCTTCATGATGTGCTCCTAGGGAAAAAGGGGCACACCACCCCCAGCGGGGTCGGCGTGCCCCGTGGGGTTGGGATTGGAGGGTCTGGCGCCGCAGCGCCCGCCCTACCGGGGGGTTTGCGTCAGAAGAAGAAGCTCTCGATCTCCAAGACCGCCTCATCGGCGCGATCTTTGGTCTTGGGCTCCGGTTGGGTCGGCAGTTCCCGGGCTTTGCTGCCGCCGACAGGTGCTGGCTCGGCGCCAAACAGCGCGTCGAGCTCCGCATCGAAGTCGACGACGGACGCCTGGACCGCGTTCAGCGCGGGCGTCTCGGTATCAGCCAGTGGCGAGCTGCCGTTGGCTTCCTCCTCGGCGTCCGATTCCATCGGCCCAAGTCCCTGCTGGACCGACCACTGGCCCGCCACGTGACGTGCCATCTTTCTCGCGTCGGACAGCAAGAGCGCCAGGCCCATGCCTTCGTTGAAGAGCGGCCCCGCGATGGGACCCTCTCCCGGGAGCCGACTGAACCAGTCGTCGAGGGTGTCGACCACCGGCTGGATGCGCATGTCCATGAAGGACAAGCACGCCAGCTTCTCCCGGATGCGCCGGAAGGTCCCCAGGGCCCGGCGGTGCAATTTCTCTTTGCCCTCGAAGCTCTCCTCCAACTCCCGAGCCATCTGCTCGACCTCGGCAAAGATCCCGTCGCCGAGCGTTTGGACCTCCTCTTCCAGGGTCCCGGGTTTATCCGCCGGGGCGATCAGGATCAGCTGGAAGCCGAAGCGCAGTCGCGCGCGGACCAGGGTGGCGGGTTCGATCGCCCGGCGGATCGGCTCCTCCCACTGGGGCAGGGTCGCGATCCATTCCTCCAACGCCCGGTCGTAGCCGGACAGGAAGTCTGCCGTCTCGGTGTCGAACTCAACCTTGAGCGCCTCGAGCTGCTGGGCAAGGCGGTCCGCCTGATCACGTGGGACGGCGAACCCGCCCAGGAAGCGGGTCCCCACACTCAGACACAGACGCTCGGCGGTCTTCTTGAGCCGGTGGAAGACCTTCAGGTCCTCCGGGTTGCAGACCCGTTTGGACCCGAGCGACACCAGGTCCTCGGGCGGGATCTCGGTGCCGAGCTTCAGGTCTTCCGGTCGGAGCTTCTTGCGTCCCGACCAGATGGTGACCGACAAGACCACGAGGGTGATGCGGTCGGTGATGTGCTGGATGGCGTGCATGGTGGGTCTCCTGGCCACACCGCGGGGCACGCGACCGCCTCGCGGCGACACCTGCGCCGCGGTTGGCGGTTGGGTTGAGAATGGCTAGAAATAGAACCCCGCATCGTCGCCACCCAGGAGGGCAGCGATGTCGATCGGCGTCTTCGGGTGCGGTGCCGTGTCGACACCGGTCTCGGCGGGTGGAGGCGACGTCCTGTCCTCGCCCCTGGGGAGCGGTTTCACGTCGCCGTCGCTGAAGATCAGCGCGTGTCCGACGTGCCGGTACCCCTTGTGGAGCTTCGCCTGCTCGCGTTGGCGGACCGTCCTCAAGGTCACACCTGCCTGGGCGTTGACCAGGTGGCCTGCCCGCCCCCAGCGGACCTCGTACAGCCCGCCGCCGGTCTCGGAATAGGCCCACTCCTTGGCCGATCCATCGGGGTGGGTGAACCGGTACAGCTCGAAGGTCCTCCCGGTCATGGCCTCGGCTCCCAGTAGTCGCCGAAGACGTCGGCGGCGATCCGGTGGATCGCCTCCCGCTGCTCCGGCTCCGCGCGCGCGGTCAGCGCCTGTCTGAGGGCGTACTCGAAGACCCTGGGGGCGCCCTTGAACGCCAGGGTCAAGCTGGCCCACCGGACCAGGGTCCGGGTGCTCATGGTGAGGGTCAGCTCCGGTCCGCCCTCACTGCCTGCTCCAACGAACAGGCGGCGTACCTCGCCGGCGACCACGATCATCTTGTCGACGATCAGCCCCGGGAGCCGGGGCACCGCCTGGAGGACCACGGCCTTCTCGACATCGGGCTCCGGGTAGTCCACGTGGATCACCCGGAAGCGGTCCATGAAGGCCAGGTTCTGTCGCAGGATCCCCGGGTAGAGCCCGGAGCCGTCACCCGTGCCGGCCGAGTTGCCGGTGGCGAAGACCCGGAAGCGGGGATGGGGCCGGATGACCTCCCCCGCGTGCTCCGCGATCACCAGCGGCTGGCCCTCGAGGATGTCGTTGAGCCCCGCAAGCTCGGCAGGGTCCATCAGGTCGCTCTCGTTGAGGATCAGGAGGTGCCCGTCCCGTGCGGCCACCGCGAGCGGTCCGTGGACGAAGCGGGTCTCCCCCTGCACCAGCACGAACTGGCCGACCAGGGCGTTGAGCTCCATGCGCCCGTGGCAGGTCACCGACTGCACTGGCCAGTTGAGCCGGGCAGCGATCTGGGTCACCAGGCTGGTCTTGCCGGACCCCGTGGGGCCGGTCAGGAACAGGCCATCGCCACCGGCGTCATGCAGGTAGGCGAGCACGTCCCGCAGCAGCGCGTTGCGGAAGCAATAGGGCCTGGGCACTGGGATCTGCGGGTGGGTGGCGTCGGCGAACCCGAGCACCTCCAGGCCCGGTCGGGCCTGGACGCCGAAGGTCGTTGACACGTCGAAGCGTTGGGTTGCGGTCATGGTGTGTCTCCTGCCCTGCCGGGCATCGATCGGAGGCACACCAGCCCCGAGCGGGGCGGTGCGCCCCGGGGGGGTCGTGGTCGTTGCACTGGCGTCTGCTGTTTCAGCCGGAATCGGCCCCGCCCAGCGAGCGGTTCGGCAATGTCCGTCAGGGACATCGGCTGTCCGATGGGGACGGTCAACTGGACAGTCCCCACGGGACAGCCGCCGGGCCTGGGCCCGGGGTGTCGCGCGGTGCACTCGGTGAGATTCCGGCCCCGCGCCCATCCCTGGGCTGGGGGCTGACTGGTCAGAAGTAGAAGCCCGTCTCCGCCTCGGCGCCCCGCCCGGGCGTCTCCGCCGGCCTCCCAGTGCACAGAAGGCTCGCCTTGTCCGCCTTCATCGGGGTCACCTTGACTCTCTCCGAAGGCGCGCGACGGTAGTCCTCCAGCCGCAGCGGATCCAGCTCCGGCACCAGGTCCGACAGGGCATCCTTGTAGTCGATGGACCCGGCCTGGGCGTACCGCAGGACCCGCAGCCCGGCGGTCTCGGCGAGGACGAAATTGCCCATCAGGGCGACCAGCCGCTCCTCGATGGCATCAAGACCCGCCTTGACCGTCTTTGCCTGGCGCTCCAGCTTGGCCTTGTCGGCGGCGAGGGTGCGGTACTCGCCCGCTAGGGTCGTCCAGAGGTCCAGGTCCTGGCCCCTGGGGGTGAACAGGTCACGCTGGGGATCGCGCGGCGGCTCCTTCTTCCGCTGCACCGACTCCCAGAAGTCCAGACACGCCGGGACCAGGGTCGTGGCGATGAACCCCTCGTCGCGCGGCACCTCGAGCTCCTGGACCACACCCGGGCCCTGGTAGAACACCAGGTATCCACGCTGGGCACCGGACACATAGAGCTGCGTCTGGAGTTGGGGCCAGTACAGCCTGTAGGCCGGTGCCGCCTCGCCAAGCTCCAGGACCTCGCGATAGGTCTTCGGCCCTGGCACCTTCAGCTCCACCGGCTCCCCGTTGTCGTCGAGCCCGTCGAAGGACGCCCGGATGACCGGGTGCACCTCGGCCTCGCCGCACAGGGGCAGGAGAAAGGTCCCGTGCCGCTCCTCGAAATCCCGGCGGGCCTCGTCTTCGAGCGCGATGCCACGCTGGACGAACGGGTTGCCGCTCAGGTCCTCGGGCAGCAGCAGGCCCGTCTTCTCGGCCCAGAGCCGCCAGGGTGTCTTGTAGGGCGACACCCCGACGAGGGTCGCAACATCGGATGCGGAGACGCCCGCGGCCCGCCAGGCGAGCCACTTGGGGGTGCGTTGGGAGAGATCGATGACATGCATGAGGGTGCTCCAAAGGAATGCGGGGCACCCGGCCCCCGAGGGGCAACGGGTGCCCCAGGGGGTTAGTTTCGGTTGGTGTTGTTACCGCCGTCCTGGGCCGTGCCGGGCTAGGCCGCGGCCTGATCGCCCAGTGCGCTCGCCCTGAACGCCTTGTCGATCTCGTCGAGGGCATAGGCGAGATGGCCGCCGTTGAACCGCGACCGCGCATACTCCTCCGCCTGCCCCCAGGCCCTGACCCGGGCCGCGCGGTCGATGAGCTTGGCGACCTGGGTCTTGACCGTGTCCTCGATCGCGGCATCTTTCACCACAACGGACGAGGGGATGGGCTCGGGATCAGACTCCGGAGGGGTATCGCTGTCGCTCTCCGGCTTGACCGGCAGGGGGGCTTGAAGCGCCGCGTCGGCATCGATGACGGGTCCCGCGGGGAGGTCATCGGCCTCGATGGGCTTGCCGGCCATCTCCTCGGCGGTATAGTCCGCCTCCTCGGGGAAGGCGGCCCGCAGCGACGCGGCCTTGGCGCACTTGAGGATGAGGAGCTGGCCTCGGGGGCGCTTCTGCCACATCTCGTTGGGCAGTTCCCCGCGGCCCGCCCGGGCGTAGGTCTCCTCCCAGAACACGGTCTCGGAGAAGGGGCAGCGCAGGCCGTTGACCAGCCGGTAGACGGTAACCTCCGCCCACTGGGGATAGGTCAAGGTGGCCTCGGCCTCTTCCCAGCGTCCGTCGCGTTTCACCGACCCGCGAAAGGTTCGGGTGACCTCGGGGCCGAAGCGGGGCGAGTCGAGTCCCGCCCAGCCGCCGGTTGGCGCCGCCGTGGTCTGGACCTCGGCGATCCCCGGCCACACGGTCTCGACCTCGCGGTTGAGTACCTTGGACCACATGGGCACCACGTGGACGGGGCGCTTCATCACGTCGAGACCGCGGGCCTGGCAGTAGCGCACCGCGAGCAGGACGCCTTCGGGGGTCCGGGCACCGGGGAAGATCGAATCGGTGAGCACCGCCCAGGTCCCGGGGTCCAGACTGATCTGGGCCAGGGTTTGGGACGCCACCGGCAGGCGGCAGGGCACGAGCGCGCCGGGGGTGGCACGCGTGAGCGGGTTCTTCTTCGTGGTCATTGGGGTGTCTCCGCTGGGTTCATGGATCCGGGGAGACACACCACCCCCGTGGGGAGTGACGGGCTCCCCGGGTGGGTTGCTGGATGCCGGCGCGGCCGGCCGTGGGGCTAGAACGGGATGTCGTCGTCGAAGTCCACCGGCGGGACCTCACGGGCCGGTGGGGACGCAGGGGCGGGCCGTTGCACCGGCTGGCTGTCCCCCTTGGGTCCGTCGGCCGGGCGCCCGTCCAACATCTGCAGGGTGCCTCCGAGGCCGACGACGATCTCGGTGGCGTAGCGGTCCTGACCGTCCTGGGCCTGCCACTTGCGGGTGCGCAGCTGCCCTTCGAGGTAGACCTTGGAGCCCTTGCGCAGGTACTGCTGCACGAGCTCCGCGAGCTTCCCGAAGAACACCACCCGGTGCCATTCGGTCCTCTCCTTCGCCTCCCCGCTCTGGCGGTCCTTCCAGGTCTCGCTGGTGGCGAGCGACACGTTGGCGACGGCGTCGCCGGATTGCGTGTAACGGATATCCGGGTCAGCGCCCAGGTTGCCGATCAGGATGACTTTGTTGATGCCTCTGGACATCGGATTCACTCCGGGTTGTTGCCCCCGCTCGCGCGGCGGCGGATGATGGTGGGAACGTCGAACAGGGCCCACGCGCGGGTGGGTGGCGGCGCGC
>JBGSUY010000666.1:0-1709 GCA_041753195.1 Chromatiaceae bacterium | reverse complement strand
GACCAGCACCGCAATCAGCGCCGCCAGCAGGACCAGGCCGCCCACGAGGGTGCCGGCGAGCACGCGCGACTCAGGACCGTCGATCCAGAGCGCGGCGGCCGCCCACAGGATCGCCATCGCCAGTGCCAGCGAAACGGCGATGCGCAGGACGAGGCGGCTCAGGCGCAGAGCGGTCATGGTGTCACTCAGGGCCCTGGTTTTCGGGGGACGGGCACTACTCAACCGCCAAGGAAGCGATCAACGAAGGTCCTGGGCGAGATGACCGATGAGCCCTCCAGCGGCTCCTCCAGCAGAAGCCGATCCCCGGTGACCAGTATGCTGCCCGGATAGGCCGAGAGGAGTGCCCAGAGATGATCGTCGCCGCGATCCGGCGCCGCCCTCGCTCCCTCGGCCTGACGCCAGATGGCGTTGACGGCGAGCTCGGCAAGTAACTGGTCGATGGCCTGCTCCTCCAGTCCGTGCAGCTCGCAGAGCCTCGGTCGCAGGAGAACGGCGCGGTATTCGTCCAAAAGTGCCGGAGACAATAGGTAAACAAAGGATCCCGACAACATCCCGTCCAGCGCCCTCACGACCGGACTCAGGCTCGACCTCGTGATCAGTCCGGCAACGACGACATTGGTATCGACGACGAAAACGGGGGGTGTCATTGCCCGCGAGCGGCGCGCGTCTCCTCCGCGGCCAGCTCCAACGCCTCTGCCTCGCCGAGGTTGGCGCGCTCCCGCGCCTGTTTCACCAAATCTCGAGCGCCTGCCTGGTCGCGGATGCCGCGCAAACGCAGGCTCTCCTC
The DNA here is from genome assembly GCA_041753195.1 of Chromatiaceae bacterium. GTDB lineage: Bacteria > Pseudomonadota > Gammaproteobacteria > Chromatiales > Chromatiaceae > Thiodictyon. The sequence goes on along the minus strand of JBGSUY010000666.1, from coordinate 922 downwards.
GATGATGGAGGCTATCGAGCGGCCCTGACGTACCGCGGTCTCCTTCAGTGCCCGATGGAGCCTATCGTCTAGGGTAATGGTCAGGCGGCTCATGGTGGTTCACCGTCCAGTTGCATAACACCAACGCACGTTAGCACCAATGCACCAGAGCGACCATAGCAAGCAGTGGGACGGCCTCGGACTGTGAGCGGTTTCTAAGCGGAGGCCGCGCCAGGGACGGCCTGCGACTGGTAGCGCTCGACGGCCGTCTGCAGGTTAAAAAGCATGCGCTCGCGGCCGAGGGTGTCACCGAGCGACGAGCGCTGAACCATGCCGAGGACCGCCGGGTTCAGGGCCACCAGCCAGAGCAGCATGCCGCGCTCGCGCGCCCGCTCTTCGCCCTCGATCAGCATCTTGAGGGCCGAGTACTCGATGTCCGGCACGGCGCTGAAGTCCATCGCCACCACCTTGGGCTCGGCGGCGTCGATCAGCGGCCAGAGCTGTTCGCCGATGCGGTGGGCATTCGCAAAGAAGAGGCGTCCCTCGGGGCGCACTATCAGGAGCCCGGGGAAGGTCTCGTCCTCCGGGTGCTCATCCGACCTCGGGCGGAAGACGTCGGTACCCGGCTTACGGCCGAGGACATAGAGCCGCGGGTGGCCGGACTGATAGGCGATAGCCACCAAGGAGACGATGACGGCCACCACGATCCCCTTGAGCGTTCCGAGGAGGACGACGCCGGCAAAGGCGGCCAGGGCCCAGAGAAACTCCATGCTCCGGATGCGCAGGATGGCACGGAACTCCGCGGGCTGGATCAGGCCGATCGAGTAAACGATCACCACCGCGGCCAGGGTCGCCTGGGGCATCAGCCCCATCAGCGGCGCGAGCAGGACCAGGGTCGCCACCGCAGCGGCGGCCGTCACCAGACCGGCCACCTGGGTGCGGG
>JBGSUY010000665.1:0-1621 GCA_041753195.1 Chromatiaceae bacterium | reverse complement strand
AGGGCCTCCCGGGCCGCGGCCAGCACGCGCTCCGGCGCCTCGCGATCACAGAGGTTGCGAAAGGCCTCGATGCGCTCGCGAATGTCCTGTCGCTTGGCCATGGCCCATTGTGCCTCGGGCCGGATCCGTCCGTGTAGCCCCCGACATCCCGGCTCGCGGCCGCGTGATCCTCGAGCGACGTGACTATTATCGGGAGTATTCGGGTGTGGGGCCTGGTTGCGGCGCTGGGGCGGGTGGCGCCGTGCCTGGTCTGGGCCCGGAGGGCTCAGAGACGGAGGGGATCGAGATGCAAATCCAGTTCTACGGCGCCGCGAGTGGTGTCACCGGCTCCTGCCACATCCTGAGGGTCGGACAGCACCGACTCTTGCTCGACTGCGGCCTGATCCAGGGCAGCCGGGAGGAGGAGGCGCAAAACGCCGAGCCCTTCCCCTTCGACCCGGCCGCCGTCGACGCCGTGATCCTGAGTCACGCCCACCTGGACCACTCGGGTCGCCTGCCGCTCCTGGTCCGGCAGGGCTTCCATGGACCCATCTACACTCAGGACGCCACCCGGGACCTGTGCGAGGTGCTCTGGCAGGACGCGGCGGGGTTGCAAGAGCGGGACGCGGAGTATCAGAACCGCCGCCGCCCCGACGGCCGGCAGGTCGTTCCCCTCTACACCCGCCGGGATGCGGCCAAGGCCTGGGATCGCCTCGTCCCACTGCCCTACCGGGAGCGCAGGGAGCTGTTGCCGGGCATCGGGCTTCGGCTCCACGATGCCGGCCACATCCTCGGCTCCGCCCTGGTGGAGCTCGATCTCGCGGAGGCGGGGACCACCCGCCGGCTGGTCTACTCGGGTGACATCGGCCAGTACGACACCCCCATCCTGCACGACCCGGCGACCATTGAGGAGGCGGATCTGGTGCTCATGGAGAGCACCTACGGGGACCGGCTCCACCGCGGCCGGGAGGACACCATCCGTGAGATCGGGGAGATCATCGCCGCTGCCCGGCACGACCAGGGCAACCTGTTGATCCCCGCCTTCGCCATCGGCCGGAGCCAGGAGCTCCTGTACTTGTTCGGCCAGCACTACCACGCCTGGGGCCTGGACCGCTGGCAGATCTTCCTGGACAGCCCCATGGCCATCGAGGCCACCCGCATCTACTGGGACCACCCGCACCTCTATGACGCGGAGGCCACCCGGCTCCGCCGCCGGCTGCGCGAGATGCCGCGGCTCCAAAACCTACGGCTCACCCGCACCGTGGAGGAATCCCAGGCGATCAACCGGCTGCAGAGCGGCGCCATCATCATCGCCGGCAGCGGCATGTGCAATGGCGGGCGCATCGTCCACCACCTCAAGCAGAACCTGGGGCGGCGCGGCTGCCACGTACTCATCGTGGGCTTCCAGGCCCAGGGCACCCTGGGACGCCGGCTAGTCAACGGGGAGCCGAGCGTGCGCATCCACGGGGAGGACCACCGGGTCCAGGCCCGGATCCACACGGTCGGCGGCCTCTCCGCCCACGCGGACCAGGCGGACCTGCTGCGTTGGCTGGGCGGGTTCCAGGGCAGCCCCGCCGTCTGCCTGGTGCATGGCGAGACCGAGGCCAAACAGGCCTTCCAGTTCAGGGTTCGGGAGACGCGG
>JBGSUY010000664.1:0-5938 GCA_041753195.1 Chromatiaceae bacterium | reverse complement strand
CGCCCCACCTGCGGGGGGGCCTTCACCTGCATGCGCGAGATCGGGGTCAGCGAGGTCTTGGCGGCCGCACGGGACGTGATCGGCAAGCCGCCCTGAGCCGACGCAAGGGCTGGAGCGCCAGGCTCAGTGCGCCGGCACCATCAGGTTGCGGCAGCGGGTCTCGCGCACGAAGAGAGCACCCAGCAGGCCGACCAGGGCGAAGCCGAGGGAGAGCCAGAGTCCGTTGCGGTAATCGCCCAGGGCATAGCGGCGGATGCCGTCCACCAGGGTGCCGTCCCAGGTGAGGTCCATGGCCCAGCCGAAGGCAGGCTGCATGAGGGCCGCCCCCAGGAAGAGTCCGGTGTTGACCAGGGCGATGGCCATCCCCGCCACCCCGGGCGGCACCACCTCCTTGGCCGCCCCATAGCCCACCACGAAGCCGCCGGCGGCGAGCCCGAGCAACCCATAGAGCGCCATCCCGCTCCAGCCGGGCCCCCAGGGCAACCCGATCAGGGCCAGCCAGACAAGGACGGAGAGTATGCAGGCCGCGAGGATCACGGGTTTGCGCCGGCCCAGCCGATCCGACAGCCAGCCCATGAGGAAGCAGCCGATGGCGAAGCCACCGAGGGCAAGGGTCGTGTACAGGGAGGCGGCAATGCGGTCCAGCCCGAAGCCATCCACCATGAGGGGCACCCCCCAGAGCCCGGCGAAAGCGAAGAGGCTCCCGGTCACCCCCAGCATGACGAAGAAGCTGGGCCACACGGCCGCGGTCCCAAGGACGCCCTGGAGATCAAGCAACCAATGACGCTCCCGGGGCGGGTGGGTTGCGAGCCCCTCCAGCTCCCGAACCGAGGGCAGGCCCGCGTCCTCCGGCCGGCTGCGCACGAAGGCCACCGCCAGAATGGCGATGGCCAGCGACAGCAACCCCATGCCGAGGAAGACCGTGCGCCAGGAGACGGCGGCCAGCAGCAGGGCCAGGGGGCCCGCCGCCAGGATGGAGCCAATGTTGCCGAGCAGCAGGGTGAGCCCGCTGATGAGCCCATACTGGCGCTCGCTGAACCACTGGGTGTTGGAGCGCATCAGCCCCACGAAGACCACTGAGACCCCGAGCCCAACCAGCAGACGACCCAGGGCGGCCAGCTCGAAGGTCTCCGCCAGACCGAAGATTACCGAGCCCAGGCCGGCGACCAGGCAGCCCAGGGCGACACCGAGCCGGGTCCCCAGGGTATCCGCCAGCACCCCGGCGGGGATCTGCATGGCGGTGTAGACGTAGTAGTACATGGCCGCGAGGGAGCCGAGGGCCGCCCCGCTGGTCTGGAAGGCGGCCGTCAGCTCCCCCGCCACCACCCCGGGGGCCATCCGGTGGAAGTAGACGGTCATATACGCCACCACCAGGATGGCGTAGATGGACCAGCGCCACCGGCCAAAGCGCCGCCTTTCGATAGGGTCTAGTGGCATGGGTGCAGGCGCTAGAAGCGTTGCCGCTTGCCGCAATCCCGCCCGAGTCGCGGGAGCGTTGAATGAGCGGCAGAGGCCGAGGGGGAATGGCGCGGAAGGGATATCAACGCGGCAGAAACGGGTTGACCACCCGCACCCCGTCATAATCCTGGCGGTGGTTCAGGTCCTCCGAACCGAGTAGAGGAGGACGTTGGTATCGACAAATGCGTCAGCGCTCATGGGCCTCCTCGGGGGTCATCCGATTGGAGGCAGGAAAACCCTGGGCACGATCCAGGGCGAAGAACAGCGCCCGAGCGGGGTCTCGATCGCCCCCCCTCGGGGCGGGCAAAGTTGCGCCGGTAGTCACGCACCGAGGCACTCGCTGGTGTTGGGCTCCGCGGCGGCGCTCCGCGCCAAGCGGTAGGTCTCTTCGTCCACGGACAACCTAATATTCTTCATCCGTGGCCCACAGCTTCACAGTTGCATAGCGACACTATAGACCTTCGCGCTTCAGGATGCCGGGAATGGGACGGTACCCGAGGGTGACCAGGGCTGGTCCCTTGAGCCAACACGCGAGGCTGCCCCGGTGCTACGCTGCGGCTCACCATGCTTCCTACCAAAGGGCCCACCACCATGCACTACCAGTTCCCAGAGGATTTCGTCTGGGGCAGCGCCACCGCGGCGCTACAGATCGAGGGGGCCACCAAGGTGGACGGGCGCGGACCCTCGGTGTGGGACCGCTTCTGTGCCGAGCACCCTGAGCGCATCTTCGGCGCCGCCACGCCGGAGATTGCCTGCGACCACTATCACCGCTGGGCCGAGGACGTGGACCTGATGCGGGAGATGGGCCACACCGGCTATCGCTTCTCTATCGCCTGGCCGCGACTCTTCCCGACAGGTGACGACCGCTTCAACCCGGCCGGGGCGGCCTTCTACGACCGCCTGATCGACGCCCTGCTCGCTGCCGGCATCGAGCCCACTGTCACCCTCTACCATTGGGATCTCCCCGCCGCCCTGGGCGACCGGGGGGGCTGGGAGAACAAGGCCACCATCGACGCCTTCCTGACCTATGCGGAGCGGGCCTTCCGGCTCTTCGGCGACCGGGTCAAGCGCTGGGCGACCCTGAATGAGCCCGCCTGGGCCACCCTGAACGGCTATGTAACCGGCCTGCATCCGCCCGCCCGGCGCGACTTCCGCGCCGCCGTCGCGGTCGCCCACAACCTGCTGGTGGCCCATGCCCGAGCGGTGGGGATCTACCATCGACTGGAGCGCGAGCACCGCTGGGGTGGACAGATCGGGCTCGTGCTCAACATGAGCCGGATCTATCCGGCCACCGACTCCCCGGCGGACCGCGACGCCGCGCACCTGGCGGACGGCATCCTCAACCGGTGGTTCATCGACCCGGCGCTCCTGGGGTGCTACCCGGCGGACATCCTGGCCCTGTACCGTCGGAATGACCTGCTGCCAGCGTGGGACGCGGAGGAGTTGTTGGCCTTTCAGGAGGACAGCCTGGACTTCATCGGGGTCAATTATTACTACCCTCACCACGCCAGTGCCGTGGCCCCGCAGACTAGCTTCGCGCTCAATACCAGCGGGGACCCCAAGGACAAGGGCGCCTTCTCCATCGCCGGGCTGTTCCAGTTCGTGCGCAATCCGCGGGGCCACTTCACCGATTGGGACTGGGAGATCGCCCCGGAGGGTCTCTACGACCTGCTGATGCGCGCCCAACACTACCGCCCCGGCATCCCGATCTACGTAACCGAGAACGGCATCGGGCTCAGCGAGTCGCCGGATTCCGCCGGTCGAATCCAGGACCAGGCGCGCATCGACTTCGTGCGGGATCATCTCAAAGTGGTCCATCGGGCCATCGCCGATGGGGCCAAGGTGCGCGGCTACTACATGTGGTCCTTGATGGACAACTTTTCCTGGATCAACGGCTTCAAGAAGCGCTACGGCTTCCTCTACGTGGACCGGGAGACCCTGGAGCGGCGGCGCAAGGCCTCCGCCGACTGGTACCAGCAGGTGGCCGCGGCCAACGGATTCGACCAGTAACCTCAGGCGCCGTCTGCGCCTGTCCCAGGTGGCGGCGAGACGGACAGAGGAACGGGGTGCCACGGGAGGTTGGTGACGCCTGGTATTACGAACGTTTTTTTCGTATTATCGTGGACGCGCCCCCTTGGACCAGGAGCCCTCATGCGCCGCGTCCTGCCCTTGTTGCTTCTGCTCCAATCCTGGGCCCTGGTCCAGGCGCACGACTACTGGCTGGAACCTCAGGGGGTTGACTACCTCCTCTACCGAGGTCATCAGCACTCGGGCCACCAGGGACAGGAGCTGATCCCCTACGACCCCGCGATCGTCACCCGCGCCCGCTGCGTCAGTCCAGCAGGGGCGATCCAGGAGGTGGCGCCGTCGCGGACCTACCCAGCGCGCATCCCGGGACCCTGCGCCGCCGTCCTGTTGGAGGCGGACTCGGGGACCTGGTCCCACACCCATACGAGTACCCGCCAAGCCCCAGGAGCGGACCCCAAGTCGGTGACCCGCACCTGGCGGGCCCTGGAGTCGGTCAAGCGCCTTGACCGCTGGGCCCCAGGCCTGGGCCGTCCGCTCTCCCAAGCGCTTGAGATCACCAGTCCCCAGGACCCGGCCGAGCTTGAAACGGGCAACAAGCTGCGTCTCCTGGTCACTCAGGGGGGGCGTCCCCGGGCGGGGGTCAGCGTGGCCTACGGTGGAGATACCCGCGGGGTCACGGGCGCCAACGGGCTCATTAACCTCAAGGTGCGCCATGGCGGAACCCAGGTCATCACGGCCAGCGTGGAGGAGCCGGGCAAGGACGGTGGACCCGCGGTTCTGCACTCCACGGCCCTGTTCCTCGATCTCAAGCCTTGATGACCCACACCATGCGCCAAACCCACGCCCTGATCTCCGCCTGTGTGCTCGCACTCTCCGCACTCTCGGCTCGGGCCCACCATGGGGTTGCCGGTCTGGGCGCCGCCGGACTCCAGGGCCCGGGTGCGTCCATCGAGGCGGCCACCTCCGCCACCCTGCCGGCCGGAAAGGTCCTCACCTACCTCAAGCTGGACCACGCCCGCTACAAGACCTTCAATCCGGACCCGGCGAATCCGGAGAGCGACTACGCCAACTACTGGCTGGGGGGTCTGGGCTACGGCTTCACCCCTTGGCTCTCCGCCTATGTCTTCCTGCCCTACCACAGCAAGGTGGACGAGCCCGGCGGTTTCGACACCCATGGGTTTGCGGATATGAGCCTGTTCGGGCAGCTCGGCTTCAAGTACGACGAGGGCTTCCGGCTCATCTCCAAGAACGAGAGCCTGGACGACCTGGAGGACTGGCACTTCACCGTCTTCGGCGGCCTCACCCTGCCCACCGGGGATGCGGACTTGCGCGACGCCAACGGCGAGATCGACCCCGGCAAGTCCACCGGATTCGGCTCCCCCAGCTATTCGCTCGGCCTCACCGCCACGCGCCAGTTCACACCCCGCCTCACCTTCAACCAGGAGCTCTCCTACATCGGCTTCACCGAGAACACCTACGACGACGGCAACAGCACCCGCTTCGGCGAGGAGATCCGGGCCAATAGCGCCCTTATCTACCGGGCTTACACGGATACGGACCGCAAGCTGCGAATCGACCTCGCCCTGGAGGCCCAGTATCTGCACCTTGGGCGAGACGAGGCCAACGGGGTCACGGAGCAAGCCACCGGCGGCGACATGATCTACGGGATGCCCGGGGTGCGGATCTACTGGCGTCAGTACAGCCTGGCCCTGGGCTACAAGACCCCGATCTGGAAGGACTTGAACGAACAGGACGAGCAGCAGGGTGGTGAGGGCACCGAGGCCTATCGGCTGATTGTCTCCTTCTCGGCGCTCTTCTGATCCCCAGGCGGCAGGTCTGGCACTAGGGGGGTCCTCCTCGTCGCACTGATGGCAGCGGTCGCGGCCGGATTACCGGGCCAGCCGAATCGATCCGGCGGAATTGCGGCGCGCGGCCCGTATCAGCGTCACCGCTGTCAGCACCAGACCTCGGTGACCAGCGGTACGGTCTTCGAACAAACCAAGCTGGCACTGTGGACCTGGAGCTCAAGCGGCAACTGGGCGTCGGCTACAGCGCTGCCTGGCGCATGAAGCACAGGCTACTGCAAGTCATCGTCGAACAGGAACGGGTCATCCAGGTCCAAGGTCGGCTCCGGGAAGCGTACCCCGCCCCGTCTGGGCCACTGCTCCAGCGGCGTACACCCGGTCAAGCCGCGATGGAGTGTATGGTGTTTCAGTCAAACTGATGGTGGCAATCAAGATATCCGGCTGGACATAGTTCCTCCCTGCCGGACAAGGCCGCCGTGCTGGACGAGATCTACCGGGTACTCAAGCCCGGCGGCGACCTGTATCTCGCCGACGTAGTGGTGGTGCAGCGGGAACTGACCCTGGAGGCCCGCGGGAACCCAGAACTCTGGGCCGCCTGCATCGCCGGGGCCCTGGTGGGACTCCGCGTTGCCGGCGCTGGCCGCCCG
>JBGSUY010000663.1:0-3613 GCA_041753195.1 Chromatiaceae bacterium | reverse complement strand
CCCCGCCCGGCGGTGGTGGTGTCCATGGGAAACCCCGGACCAACTCCCGCCCGCTTTGCCTCACCGGCACCACCTCTCCACCGGTGGCACAGTGTCAACCAAAAGGGGCGGTGAATTGCGGATTAGCGTGAGACCCAACAGTCGGTCAATGCGGACACGACCCCCTGACCCAGTGCCGGGGGTGCGGCATAAAACGGTCCCGATGGTCATGGCGGCCTTGGAGCTCGTGGCCCTCGGCGGGCTTAAGGAAACGCCGATCAGATGCCATCCCGGCATGCGATCCGCTCGCGAATCTACGGTACCGTCCGCGACCCGCGACTGGCTCTTGCCAGGGAGCGCTCAGTCTCCGGACTGCGCGTCGCTTGGTCGCGACTCTCCTGTCGTCTCCGGCTCCGCGACGCGGGCCACCAGGACCTTGTCGATGCGCTTGCCGTCCATGTCGACGATCTCCAGGCGCCAGCCCTCCCATTCGGTCGCATACCCCGTCTGGGGCAGGCGCCCGAGCAGCAGCATGAGCATGCCGCTCAGGGTGTGGTAGCGACCCTTCTCCTCCTCCGGTACGTTCTTCAGGCCCAAGCGATCCTTGAGCTCGAGTATCGGGATCAGCCCGTCGATCAACCAGGACCCGTCCTCGCGCCGCACCGCCCAGGCATCCTCAGGGTTGCGCGGGATGAACTCCCCGGTCACCGCCTCCAGCACATCCTGGAGCGTGACGAGCCCCAGGACGTCACCGTACTCGTCGACGACGAAGACCATCTGGGTGCCGTTCGCGCGAAATTCGTCCAGGAGCTCCATGCCGGTGAGTGATTCGGGCACATAGGTCGCCGGCTGCAAGTCCCCGGCCAGGTCCACGCCGCCGCGCAGGGACTGGTGGAAGAGCTGTCTCATATTCATCACCCCTAGGATCTCATCAAGGCCCCCGCGGCACACGGGAAAGCGGGAGTGCTCCGTGCGCTCGATGCGCGCCAGGTTCTCCTCGATCGGCAGATTGAGATCGAGCCAGGCGATCTCGCCCCGGGGCACCATCAAGGAGCCGATCTGGCGATCGTCCAGCCTGAATACGTTGCGCACCATATGGTGCTCGCTCTGGTCGATCACCCCTGCGTCGGAGCCCTCCTGGAGCAGGGCCTGAATCTCGTCCTCCGTGACCCTTGGGCTCCCCTGGTCAAGCTGCCCGAGGAGCCGCAAGAGGGTGGAGGTGGACCAGGCGAGCAGGAGCACGAAGGGCCGTGCCACGACGGACAGGGCGTTCATGGGGCGCGCCACCAGGCGGGCGATGCCCTCGGGGTCGATCTGCCCCAGCCGCTTGGGGACCAGCTCACCGACCACGATGGAGACATAGGTGATGCCCACCACCACCAGCCCCGTGGCGATCACCAAGCTCGACTCATGCCCCAGACCGAGGGTCTCGAGCCAGGTAGTGACAGGGACCGCGAAGGCCGCCTCGCCGACGATGCCGCTCAGCACCCCGATGGAGGTGATGCCAATCTGGATCGTGGACAGAAACCGATTGGGATCCTCCCCGAGCCGGATGGCGAGCGCGGCCGCTTGGTCGCCGTCTTCCGCCAATCGGGTCAGGCGCGCCCGACGCGCCGTGACCAGGGCGATCTCGGACATGGCGAGGGAGCCGTTGAGAAGGACCAATGCCAACAAGAAGAGGATTTCCATAGGCTCGATCAGTGCATCAACGGAAGGCCGGTCACCGACGGGAGCGCCGAGCGGCGCGCAATCAGGCCGGTGAGTTGGGGGAGACTTGGGATGGAACCGTTTTCGGGGGGGCGTGCTCGATCAGCCATTCGCGCCAGACCGCAAGCAACACGGCAATAACGATGGGCCCGAGGAAGAGCCCCACGAGGCCGAAGGCGGCAATGCCGCCAAGCACGGCGAACAGCACCAGGATATACGGGATACGGGCGCCGCTGCTGATCACTAGGGGGCGAAACAAATTGTCGATCTGGCTCACCACCAGGGCCCCCCAGGCGGCGAGCCCGGCCGCCGGAAGTATCTCGCCCGTCAGAAAGAGCCAAACACTCACCGACCCCCACACCAGGGGCGTGCCGAACGGGATCAGGGCAAACACGGCGGTAACTACGCCGAGCAGGATCGGCGTTTGGACCCCGGCCGCCCAGTAACCGGCCCCGGCCAGTGCACCCTGCAACAGGGCGGTCAAGACGAGCCCTTAGAGGACCGCCCTGGTGGTGTCACCGATGGCAGTCAGATAGGACTCGGCACGAGCCCCGAGCACACCGAGCAGCAGGCGCCGGGTCTGGTCGAGCAGCTGCTCGCCGTCGCGATAGAAGAAGAAGGCACTCAGCACGGCAAAACCAAGCTTGAAGGCAGTCGCGCCGATGTCGCCGATCAGCTTGAGCGAGCCCTCTTGCAGGGGTCTGAGCCATTGAAGCAGCTGCTGACGCGGCGCGGCGGGGTCCTCGATGGCCAGGGAGAGCAGGCGCTCCAATTCCGGTCCAACCCAGGGTAGGCGCGAAACCGCCGGCGGCAACACATCCGGCCCCTGAGTGAGGAGGCCGACGAGATTCGCGTAGCCGGCCGGCACCTCGGCCCGCAGCAGGGCGATGACCCAGAGTACTGGCAGGACGAAGAGCAAGGCGAGCACCACCGTCATAAGGAAGGCGCTCAGGCCGGCGAAGGGGCTCAGGAGCGACCGCAGCCGACGGTGCAGGGGCCAGGTCACGTAGACCAGGATCAGACCCCAGGCGACCGGCACCAGGAAGAGATGCAGCACCTGGTAGCTCATCAAGATGAGGCCAACCAGAAAGGCCGCCAGGGTCAAGCGGCCCCCAAGGGCCCAAGCGAAGCCGGCTTCGCGCACGGACGCGGGTTATCGGCGCCGGATAGCGGGAGCGCAGAGGGTGACCAACCCGAGGCACTCGAGGCGGTCGGACAGTATGGCGAAGGTCAGCGTCTCGACCTTGGCGTTCGCCCGACCCCGGAAATTCCCCGGCCCAGCCGAACCGAGGTCCGGGCGGGCTCGAACCCAGTCGCGAGACTCTCGCCACCGCGCAGCAGCATGACGATCACACCGCAAGGCTCCTTCAGCCTCCGCCCAACAACTAACCACCAGGGACTCCACACCATCGCCGCAATTCAACCCCCGGACGTGCATGAGCTGGGATCTTAGTCTGATTGACGCCTTCCAGGCTACCCTCAAGGCCGCCGGCGTGCGCCTCGCCTGGCCCGGGAAACAGTTGCGCGAGGCACCATTTCGCACGGGCTGCTTGGATCCGATGCTGGAGTCGCGCAATTGCCGACCGCTCCCCCGCCTCAGTCAGCGAGCACCAGCCGGTAGCCGACCCCCGATTCGGTGCGGATGTGCCGGGGCAGGTTCGGGTTCGCCTCCAGCTTGCGGCGCAGCCCCGTCATGTAGACCCGCAGGTAATGGGTATCCTCGGCGTGGCTAGGCCCCCAGACCTCCCGCAAAATCTGCCGATGGGTCAGTACTCGGCCGGCGTTGGCGATCAGCAGGGCGAGCAGGCGATATTCGATGGGGGTCAAGTGGATCGGCTCGCCTGCCCGCGTCACCAGGCGCCGGGCCAGATCAACCGCGACCTCCCCAAAGGCCACCAGGGGACCCTCCGCCGCCCCCGCGCGCACC
>JBGSUY010000662.1:0-1507 GCA_041753195.1 Chromatiaceae bacterium | reverse complement strand
CGATACTCGGTGACCTCGCGACGGACCACCAGATCGGCGACCTGGCGCCGCTCGGGCAGTTCCTCGACGGGCAGTGCCGACAGGTCGTGCCCGCACGCGCAACGTCCGGCCAGCGGGATCGTGACAGTGTGCTCGGGGTCCTCGACCAGCCCCCGGGTGGCGCCCGGATGGTCCTTCTGTCCGCCCGGCTTCTTCCCGCTTCTCTGGCGTAGCGTGCGCGGCGGCGGCTTCTTGAAGGCCGGGTCCGAGGAGGGTGGCTTGCTTGAGTTGTGGCTATCCTTGGTCAGGCGCGCCTCCAGCTCTTGGATCCGTTGCAGCAGTTCGGCGACCTGTGCACGCAGCCGAACCACCTCGGCCTCGAGGGTCTCAGGACAGGCGGCTGCGCGATGCTGCTCAGGCATGGCGCAAGGTTACGCGCCTAGCAAGCTGTTTCGCAAGAGATACCTGAACAGTTACCCGATACTGACCTATGGCAACCGAACCGCCCTAGACCTGTTCGAGCTGTCGTGGGCCGAGCTGACCCGCATGCCGTCGCGGCTCACAGCCGAGGCGCCCGACCGCGACGAGCGGGCGCGGTTGCTTGCGCGGGTTAGTGCCAACGGCTACATCGACGACTACGCGGGGGTCAGGGTGTCACGCACGGGGCGGCGGTTCCGGATCGAGGGGGCGACGGTGTGGAACCTGGTCGACAGCGAGGGACGATATCTAGGCCAGGCCGCGATCTTCGCCAGTTGGGCGTACCTGTGACTGGTTACTTCGGGTGGTCTCGGAGCCCGTGGGCTTTAGCGGCACCCGATCTGGGCGTGCGCAGGCGGTCCTCCGCGGACCCCAGGGTTTCGACCATTGGAGCAGATCGCCCAGGGGGCCTGCGAGGAGTGGGTGTAGCGCATGATGAGCGCCATCCAGGGGCCGCCGACGGAATGGTCGTACGGGGTCCGACCCACGCCTTGGAGGGTGGCGAGACCCCTCACCCTCGGGGGTCTTAACTTCAGGACCCGCTGTTCGAGGTTGGTGTCAGCGACTTCGACATGAAGGCCCCGATCGCCGAGCGGCTTGGCCGGTTCAGAAACTGGCCGGGGTTCGAGGAGCAGCTGGGCAAGCACATCTCGCTGGTCTATCTGGAAGTGGAGGCAGCGGCCTTTCGATCGATTGCCGGCTGCCCCCCTTAGGCCGCGCGGGACCACTCATGGGCCGCCTTGGCTTGCAAGGCCGACCCAGCCGGTTCACTCCCGGTTGCGGACCCGATAGGGCGCAGCCGTGATGCCAAGGCCCCGCAGCTTCATGTGCAGGGCCCGCGGGGTGATGCCCAGCTCCCGTGCCACGGCGCTGACATTCCCGCCGGCCCTGGCCAGGGCCTCCTTGATCGTGCGCGTCTCGAGCTCCCGGGTGGCCCGCCGCGTGGCCTCCCGGAGCCCGCCCGTGGTGGTCGGCTCGGGGGCTTGCCGGTCGTCCAGCGGGAGCTCCTCGATGACGCTGCCGGAGGCGAACAGGAAGGCCCGCTCCAGCA
>JBGSUY010000661.1:0-2805 GCA_041753195.1 Chromatiaceae bacterium | reverse complement strand
GATGCCGGTGGGCTTGCCATCCCTTCCGCTGCGCCCACCGGCGTCAATTCAGGGCGGATCCTTGGTCCAGGTGACGTTGGGGCCGCGCTCGGTGTTCCGGAGCCACGCCCGACGCCCGCATCCCTTGACCGGACCCACCCGCAGTTGGTGGCGGCCGCTGGGGAGGATGGGTCGGAGCGGTCCACTACAGCCCCAGGGTTGGCGGTGCCGAGGGGCCCGATCACCCCCGTGGCGCAAGCTCCGGCGCCCCTGATCGAGCCGCCGCCCCCGAAGCACGGGGGGCGGATCCGGCTGCCGGATCCCCTTGATGGCCTGAGCTACCCGGGGGACGCCCATGGCCACGACTCGGACCCGCCCGATGCCCCGGATCTGGAAGAGGAGTTGGAGCTACAGCGTCAGATGGAGGCCGACAACGTTGAGCCCTGGGAGGACGAGGACATTGCGGATCCCGCTCCCACGCCGGTGCCCCGGGACCTGATCAAGGAAATCGAGGCGTTCAAACGCGAGGTGCGCGGTGATCGCCGCACCGAGAAGGCACCCGCCAAGGCGCTCTCCCGCTCGATCGACAAGGATCCCCAGAGCCTGCACCTAACGCCGGCCCAGGAGGCGGATCTACCCGGGTATCTGATGACGGCTCACGTCTATGACGCCGAGCAGAGCCGGCGCTTCGTCCTGATCAATGGGCTGAAATATCGGGAGGGGGAGAAAACCCGAGAGGGAATGACCGTGGAGCGGATCCTGACCCAGGGGGCGGTGTTGAGCCACAAGGGCAATCCCTTCTTCGTCCCCCGCTGAGCACCGTATTTCCGGCACCGGGCTCTCTATCCTGGGCGCGGCGTCCGAGATCGTCCCGTAATTGACCTGGCCTGACTCACCGCCCGACGGCGGGGGCGGCCTGAGGACCGAGCGGGGTCAGCATCCGCCGCCGTAGCTGCCTCACATTGCGGCGCGCCGCAATGAAGACTTCGCGGATGGCCTCGGCGGCGTCCTTGCGGGCGTCGCGAACCACCAGTTGGCGGCCTCGTCCGAGGTCTGCCCTCAATTCGCAGCGGACTCGATGGCCGTGTAGGGGGTCGAACTCCTCGCTGATGCGGGCGCGGGCCTCGATACGCTCTTCCGGGAAGCGTTCGGCGAGCCGCTGCGCCTCGCTTTCGATTTGCCGGCGGATCGCCTTGTCCAAGGCCAGGGTGTCGCCGCTGATCGTAATCGGCATAAATGCCTGCTCCTTCTTGCTTGACTGAGGTGCCCTGGGACCGAGCGCTAGCGGAATGGCCGAGCGTCGATCGGTAGGGCGGCGGGGTGGATGGGAGGCATCAACTGCCTCCGAACGATCCTGGATACGGATCGCCATGGACGGCTTCATGGCGTTGCCGACAGGAAAAACAAGTGCCGAGCTCCTTAAGGTCTTCGGGGTGGGGATCCCAGTGGGTATCGGCTGCATCGATCCCCGCGACTGCGGTTCCTGGGGTCTAGTCGCCGGGGTTGAACGCGGGATTCTACTGCGGCGGGGGTCGCCCCTTGAGCACCCTTTCGGTGTCCATAATATCCCAATGGGATCCGACCAGATTGCGAAGAACTTTTCAGTCTTGCCATCATCCAACACCCCGAGCTTCTTTGGAAGCTCTCTGACTCCTTGTCGTGTGCCCCGCCTACGGCGGGGTCTTTTTTTGGTGGTGAGCCGACCCTGATGGAAATCGGACCTCAGATTACTCCGCGTCGGAGGGGTGCCCGGGGTGCCCTGCTCATGCGGAAATCAGTGAGTTAGGGTTCCGGCCCCTGGCGTGCTGTCCATTCTGCGAACAGGCATCCATGGCGAGAAAGAACAAATGTCCAAATTTCGAACTGTCGCGTTGAACTTTTTTTGTGATTTTGCGTCATAATGGCCGCAACGCAACGTCCTCCTCTCTCTCGCCCCGCTGATGCGGGGTTTTTTTTGGCTGGCGCCGGGTCGAGGTATCCGGACCCATCGCGGGGCGGAGCGCCCCGAAGCCAGCGCCTGAGGTCCCATGCCCGAAGGTGACACCGTTCGTATACTTGCCGAGTGCCTGGGCCCTGCCCTCGGTGGCGGCTTGGTGATGCGGGCCCAGGTCTGGGGGCGGGTGTGGCCGGGCCTTTGCGGGCGCCGGATCCAGGGGATCAGCAGCAAAGGGAAACACCTCTTCCTGGAGCTCGATGGCGGGCTCTGCCTGCGCAGCCACCTGGGGCTCTACGGCTCTTGGCATCGGTATCGCCTCGGTGAGCCCTGGCGGAAGCCCGAGCGCCAGGCGGCACTGGTCCTGGAGTTGGAGGACTGGGTCTACGTTTGCTTCAATGCCCGGGAGGTGGAGCTGGTCCGCTCCGGTGGGTTCGAGTCGCAGGATCAGCGCCGGCGCTTGGGGCCGGACCTGACCCGGGAGAACCCCGAGGCTGAGCTGATCCGAGGGCGCGCCCTGGCCCTCAACGCCCTGGATACCCCCCTGGTGGACCTGCTCCTGGATCAGCGGGTCGCCTGCGGTATCGGAAATGTCTACAAGTCGGAGGTGCTGTTCCTGACCCGCCGCCCGCCGCTCCTGACCCTCGAGGCGCTGAGTCTGGGGGATTTCGCGGATCTCTACGGTACCGCTGCCCGGTTGCTACGACACAATCTCGCGGGCGGCCCGCGCATCACCCGCGAGATCCCGGATGGGCGGGGGCCCCTATGGGTCTATGGTCGGGCCGGGCTGCCCTGCCTGGTCTGCGCGACCCCGCTGCGACGCGGGCGTCTCGGGCGCAATCCTCGCTCGACCTACTGGTGTCCGGTCTGTCAGGGGCCGGCGTCGCCGCGCT
>JBGSUY010000660.1:0-1829 GCA_041753195.1 Chromatiaceae bacterium | reverse complement strand
GGCCACGCCGGAGGCGGACCTGGTCGTCCATGCGAGCGGCTCACCGGCGGGCCTCGCCCTGGCCCTGGGGCTCGCCGGCTTCGAGGCCCGGGTGGTGGAGTTGAGCTGGTACGGCACCCGGGAGGTCAGCCTACCGCTGGGTCAAGCCTTCCACCAGCGCCGCCTAACCCTAGTCTCCTCTCAAGTTGGCAGCGTGGCCACCGCCCAGCGTCCCCGCTGGAATCATCGCCGCCGCATGGCCCTGGCCCTGGACCTGCTCGCGGACCCGGTGCTCGACCGCCTGATCACGGACGAGGACCCCTTCGAGCGCCTCCCCGAGACCCAGGCCCGACTAGCCGAGGCGCCGGGCGACACCCTGATGCACCGCATCCGCTACCACCAAGGAAACGACTAAGGAGACGACTCATGTTCAGCCTCTGCGTGCGCGACCACATGATGATCGCCCACAGCTTCCGCGGCGAGGTCTTCGGCCCCGCCCAGCGGCTCCACGGGGCTACCTACGTGGTGGACCTGGAGCTGCGCCGGCCGGACCTGGACGCCGACAACCTGGTGGTGGACATCGGCCTGGCCAGCCAGGCCCTGCGCGCCGTGCTCGGGGAGCTCGACTACCGCAACCTGGACGAGCATCCGGCCCTGACGGGCATCAACACCACCACCGAGTTCCTGGCCCGGGTGGTCTGGGAGGGCGTGGCCTCCCGCATCGCCGCCGGCGAGCTCGGTGAAGAGGCCCGGAGCATTACCGAGCTGCGGGTGGTCCTGCGGGAGTCCCACCTGGCCTGGGCGGCCTACGAGGCGCCCCTGTCCCCTTGAGCTGGGACCCCCGAAGTCCCGCTGGTCTGCGGGCCAGAGGCCCGCGGTCCCAGCCCAGCAAGCCGACCGGTGCCGTGACTCGTGCCTGAGCCCTCCCGAGCGAAGTTTGCCCTGGAACCCCTCGCCCGCCAGGAGCGTATTCTCTGGTTCCTGGTCCCCGGGGACCTGGAGACGCCCACGGGCGGCTACCGCTACGACCGGCGGATCATGGACGGCCTGAGGGCCTTGGGCACGCCGGTCGAGTATCGGATCCTCGATGCAAGCTTTCCCCAACCAACCCTGGCGGCACGCGACGAGGTACATGGTCTCCTTGCCGGGATCCCTAAGGGCGAAACGGTGGTGGTGGACGGCCTGGCCTTCGGCGCGCTGCCAGAGGTTGCCGAGTCCCAGGGCCGACGCCTGGGTCTCATCGCCCTGGTCCATCACCCCCTATGGCTGGAAACGGGTCTCGATCCGAGGCAGGCAGTGGCCCTGAGGGCGAGCGAGACCCGGGCCCTCGCCCAGGCGCGGCGGGTCATCGTCACCAGCCCCGCCACCGCCCGCCTGCTGCAGGACCACGGGGTTCCGGCAGAGCGGGTCCGAGTGGTGACACCGGGGGTGGACCCGGCACCGGCCGCATCCGGGTCCGCAGCCCCCGATCTTCAACTGCTCTGCGTCGCTACTCTCACCCCGCGCAAGGGGCATGATGTGCTCCTGCGGGCCCTGGCCCCGCTGGCTCCACTCCGCTGGCACCTTCACTGCATAGGCAGCCGGGATCGGGACCGCCACTGGGCCGCCGAGCTGCTCCGGCTGCGCCGGGACCTCGGCCTCGAGCAGCAGGTTCGCTTCACCGGCGCGCTGGATGACGCCGAGCTGGAGCACCAGTACGCGCAGGCGGACCTCTTCGTGCTCCCCACCCGCTTCGAGGGATACGGCATGGTGGTCGCCGAGGCCATGGCCCGGGGTCTGCCAATCGTCGCCACCTGGGCCGGGGCGGTACCGGACCTGGTGCCCCCGCAGGCCGGCATCCTGGTCCCGCC
>JBGSUY010000659.1:0-10324 GCA_041753195.1 Chromatiaceae bacterium | reverse complement strand
CTGGCCGCGGAGGCACGGCGCGCCGGGACCGCGGAGTAATTCCGGGGCGTCCAGGCGGCGGGGTGGAGGGCCACAGCGGCCTCATGGCGCAGCAGCGCCACCAGGTAATCGAAGGGCCCCACCTGGTGGAGCTCCGCGGTATGGATCAGGCTCATGAAGCGGTCGCCGACCTGGGCGCCGTTGAGGGTGCGGTAGAAGAGGCTGTTCTTCCGGTGCAGGATCGCCTTCTTGAGCGCCCGCTGGCAGAGGTTGTTGCTGAGCGGCGCCCCTGGCACGCGCAGGAACAACATCAGCTTCTCCCAGTGGTTCTGCAGATAGGTGATCGCCTGCCCGAGCCCCGAGTTGGGCTCCACCAGGCGCTCGGGGAACTGCCGGGCCATCCAGTCGTGGAGCGCCTGCATCCGTGGGCTGCTCTCCTGCTGGTGCAGCCGCAGCCGGGCCGCGGGGGAGAGCCCCTCCTGGCGGGCCTGCTGGTCGGTGCGGAACACCGGGCGCAGGGTCTCCAGGACGAAGGCCACCGCCTCGGGAAAGGCCTCGTAGACCTCAACGAACTTACGTCGCCCATGGGGGATGCAGGAGGCGGCCTGGGTCGCATGGTCCCCGGGCCGATTGCGCGCCAGGGCATCGGACATCTGGATCGGCGCCGTGGGGTCCTGGCGCTGGTCGAGGACCGCCGCGAGGTGCTCCCCGGCATGGCCGGGCCCGGTCTTGAACAGCGCGATGGGGCCATGGACCGTCTCGGCCCACATCCCGGAGGCAAAGACTCCGGTGCGCAACTCCCACGTCCTCGGCTCGGTCGCGGCCGACGTGGACGTCGACGAGTTCTTCCAGACCCAGTCGGGCCTGCTGAACAGCCCGAAGGCGAACAATGGCTCGGTCAACGACTGGTTCGTGGTGGGCACCGTGAAAACCAAGGTCACGGCGTATGCCACCACGCAGGACCAGTCAGGCCTGTTGAACAGGTCGCGCATCCATGGACGCTTGGCATCCTTCCGGTCACCACTTGCCGGCAACCGGCAGGTCGGTGGCCGAGCCGAAGGAATCGGTGATGAGATCCCAACCGTCCGTCCAGGCCCGGCTGCCGTCGATATCGAGGTAGAAGGGGCCATTGTTCGGGCGCCAGACCCCAATGGTTGCCCCACCGGCTAGTCCGATGCCAAACGCATGACTCCTTGGCGGGGGCACTGTTCGAGCATGTCCGCCAATGTGCCGACCCCGGGCACAAGGAGCGCGACGGGTGCGACATCCGCCAGGGGCACCAGGACGAAGGCCCGCCACCCCATCTCGGGGTGGGGAATCTGAAGCCCAGGCTCGGACAGGTGCTCGTCGCCGTAGAGCAGGATATCGAGGTCGAGCGTGCGGGGGCCCCATCGGGTGCCGTCGCGCTGTCGCCCGTGAAGGCGCTCTACTGCCTGCAAGGCCTCCAGTAAAGCGCGCGGGGAGAGGTGGGTCTTGAGGCTCGCGACGGCGTTGATGTATTCGGGCTGATCGGCCGGGCCCACCGGGGCTGTCCGGTACAGCGCGGACCGGGCAAGGAGCTCCGTCTCCGGCAGACCGCCCAGCTCGATCATCGCCCGGCTGACCTGACCCTCGGGGCCTGAGAGATTGCTGCCAACCCCGACATAGGCAAGGACCGGCGTTGGGCGAACCTCGGCCGTCACCGTAGGGCACCGCTCATGAAAACGCACTGTACCCCCGCAGCTGCACCGCCGCGCCGAGTCAAGCCGCCAGGGCGAACGCGGCGTGAGGATTCAGGCACCGTCCGCTCCGTTTCCGCTGCGGACCGCCAACCAGGCGCTGTCCCAGACCGGAGAGTGAAACTTCATTCCAGTCCAAACCGAACAAGCGTTCTATCAGGTGCCGAGGGGCTACCAACCAGGTCCGCCTCGGTGAAAGAACGTATAAAGCATTAATTATTATCAGTTTAGTCGCAGCCAACCTGCGACCGGATCGATGTCCACCCCGATGTCAGACTCTAACACGGTTAGAAGAGCCGCCGTATCCAGCCTGTTCGTCCTCGGGCTTATCGCGACGGCCACGCTTCCGCCGAAAGTGCTCCTGGCCGATGAAACCTGCCTATCGCCGTACATGGCGAAAATCGTCGTTCAAGAAGACTTCGTCTACGTTTGGGCCTTGGGTGTCGATGGCTTGGGGACGGCCAGGAAAAGCTGGTCACCATCGACGTGAACCCGACGTCGCCCAATTACCACAAGATTGTCAGCCGCTTGTCCGTGGGCAGGCGCCAGATCAACATGGCCTCCTAGAGCTGGGAAGGCAAGCGCACCAATGGGCTCTCCGCGGCGATGAAGGCCGTGGTCGGTAGGTACGGTGACCGGCGAGGAGTTTCAGGCAATCGCCGACTGGCTTGCCGGTAACTGAGGGCCCTCGCCCGGCCACCGCGGGGATGAGCGGCCACGCGCGACCGGCAACGCCAATCGAACCGCTTTTTTGCGCACAGGGACGCGCGTCAGATGGCTCGAGCGCCCAAAGGTCTTAACGATTCATCCGGCAGAAGGCGCGGGGTTCGTCGGGTCTCCGGCAGGTGGAACCCAGACCGAGCCGCATGAACTTTCGGCGGCCCATGCGCGCCCGCGACTTAACGGGGCCAATACCCCTGCGGGAAGGGTTGTGATCACGGGCGATTGCACCCTATGCTGTAGGTACGGAAAGTTTGCGCTGTACGTAAATCATGCAGGATTTCGGCGGGGCCTTTCGCATGGCGTGGGAGTTGGTGCGCAATGCCGACGCCAACCTCCTGGAGGTGGTCTGGCTGTCCTTGCGGGTCAGCCTGAGCGCGGTCTCGCTCGCCTGCCTGGTCGGACTCCCCCTGGGCGCGGCGGTCGCCATCGGTCGCTTTCCCGGCCGGGGCGCGGTCCTGGTGGTGCTCAATGCCCTCATGGGCCTGCCCCCCGTGGTGGTGGGCCTGCTGGTCTACCTGATGCTCTCCAATGCCGGTCCGTTCGGCTGGCTGCAGTTCCTCTACACCCCCACGGCGATGATCATCGCCCAGACCATCTTGATCACCCCCATCGTCGCCGCCCTGTCGCGGGAGGTGATCGAGCAGCTCCACATCGAATACGCCGAGCAGTTCCGCTCCCTCTGCATCCCCCCCCACACCGCGATCGGCGCCCTGCTCTGGGACGCGCGCTACAGCCTGCTTACCGTGGCCCTGGCGGGCTTCGGCCGAGCGGTCGCCGAGGTCGGCGCCGTCATCATCGTGGGCGGCAACATCAATCACCTGACGCGCGTCATGACGACTGCCATCGCGCTGGAGACCTCGAAGGGGGACCTGGCCCTCGCGCTGGCACTGGGTCTGGTCCTGATGGGCATAGCCCTGGCCGTGAACGCCGGTGTCATGACCCTACGCACCACGGCGACACGCTACGCCTATGCCTGATCAAGCCGTGTGGCTGGGCTTGGAGGCTGGGGCGGCGCGTGCTGCGACCGGCCTGTTCCCGCTCGAAGTCCGGTCCCTGTCCTACGCCGTCTCCGGCAAGCGCCTGCTGGACGATCTGAGCCTCCAGATTGGGGCACGGCCCGTGACGGTGGTCATGGGACCGAATGGCGCCGGCAAGAGCCTCCTGCTGCGTCTGTTGCACGGACTGATCGAACCGACCGCGGGGCACATCCTCTGGGGTGGGAGGCCCTCGTCGAGCGACCTGCGGCGCCGCCAGGCCATGGTATTCCAGCGTCCTGTGCTGCTGCGCCGCTCGGTCATCGCCAATGTCGCCTTCGCCCTCAAGTCCCGCGGCACGGCGTCCACGGAGCGCTGCATGGCGCTACTGGAGCATGTCGGACTGGAGACGCACGCCAACAAGCCAGCCCGCCTGCTCTCGGGCGGCGAGCAGCAGCGGCTCGCCCTCGCCCGCGCCCTTGCCGTCGAGCCAGAGGTGCTGTTCCTTGACGAGCCCACGGCCAGCCTCGACCCCTCGGCGACGGCCGCCATCGAGGGTATCGTGACCGCGGCCCACCGGCGGGGCACCAAGATCATCTTCGTCACCCACAACATCGGTCAGGCGCGCCGGCTGGCGGACGAGGTCGTGTTTTTGCACGCGGGCCGCCTGGTTGAGCACGAACCCGCGGAGCAGTTCTTCGCCAGCCCCAGATCCCCAGAGGCGCAAGGCTATATCGAGGGCCGATTGGTCTTCTGATTGTCCCGAGCAACCACGAGAGACGAAAGTAACCATGCTTCGACTGAAACCCTGGCGCGCCATTGCCACCCAGATCATCGCCGCGAGCCTGCTGGCCGGCTCCGCGCTCGCCGCGGATAGGTCCATCATCGTCCAGTCCACCACGTCCACCGAAAACTCGGGGCTCTTCGGCCACTTGCTCCCCCTCTTCACCGCCAAGACCGGCATCACGGTCAACGTGGTCGCGGTCGGGACCGGGCAGGCGATCAAGAACGCCATGAACGGCGACGGCGACGTGCTGCTGGTCCATGCCAAGCCCGACGAGGAACGTTTCGTCGCCGACGGCTACGGGGTCGAACGCTTCGACCTCATGTACAACGACTTCATCGTCGTCGGCCCGGTCGGCGACCCAGCGGGCATCGCAGGATCCAAGGACACATCGGCGGCCTTGAAGAAGATCGCCGAGGCTCAGGCCAACTTCGCCTCCCGCGGCGACAACTCCGGAACCCATAAGAAGGAGCTGGAGCTGTGGAAGAACGCGGGCATCGATCCGACCGCGGCGAGCGGCGCCTGGTACCGGGAGACCGGCTCCGGGATGGGTGCGACCCTCAACGCGGCGGTCGGCATGGGTGCCTATGCCCTCACCGACCGCGGCACCTGGATCAGCTTCAAGAACAAGGGCGACTACAAGATCCTGGTCGAAGGCGACCCGAGCCTGTTCAACCAATACGGCGTCATCCTGGTTAGCCCGACGAAGCACCCGAGGGTCAAGGCCGCGGAAGGTCAGGCATTCATCGACTGGATCCTCAGCGACGAGGGCCAACAGGCCATCGCGAGCTTCAAGATCGACGGACTGCAGCTCTTCTTCCCCAACGCCAAGTAACGGCTGGGTGGGGCGCCGCCACAGTCGGCTCGGGCCGCCCACCTGGGCGGTCCAAGTGGGAGCTCGGGCGGGGCCCTCCGTCGCAGAGGAGATATTCCATGACGCCGAAGGCCCTGCTGGCCCTGACCGCGATCCTTCCGGCCCTGATGGTTTCCGGGGTCAGGGCAGACACGCTCAATCTCTATGCCGCCGGCAGCCTGAAAGCCGCACTCGGGGACGTCGCGGCCGCCTACGAGGCGGCGACCGGTCAGCACGTAGAAGCCACGTTCGGTCCGTCCGGGCTGATACGCGAGCGCATCGAGAAGGGCGAGCCGGCCCATGTGTTCGCTTCGGCGGACATGGACCACCCCCGTACGTTGGAGAGCCAGGGCAGGGGCGGACCGGTGCGCCTGTGAGCCCGCAATCGGCTTTGCGCCATCGCCCAGCCCGGCTTGGACGTCTCGGAGCAGACCCTGTTGGAGGTGATGTCCAGGCCTGAAGTCCGCCTGGGAACCTCGACCCCGAAGTCCGATCCGGCGGGCGACTACGCCTGGAAACCGTTCGACAAGGCGGAGACGGTGCGACCCGGGAGCCGCTCGCTGCTCGCTGCAAAGGCGCTGCAGCTCACCGGCGGACCCAGCAGCGAGAAACCGCCTGCCGGGCATAACCCCTACGCGTGGGTCATGGCATCCGACAAGGCGGATGTGTTCCTCACCTACTGCACCAACGCCGTGCTCGCCCAACGCGAGATGCCCGGGCTGCAGATCACGCGCATCCCGTCGGGGCTCGCGGTGGGCGCCGAATACGGGCTGACCGTCCTGGTTCGGGCACCGCCCGCCGCCGACCTACTGGCCGATTTCATCCTGGGCGACGAGGGTCAGACGATTCTCGCCGGGTACGGGTTCGAGCCTGCCGCAACGGCAGCCAGGTGACGCCCCAACCCTGCAGGACACCCGTGTCGCCCCAGACGATGCAAACACGGTTGTCATGCCGGGTTTCCCTCACCCCGGCCCTCGCCCAGAGGGCGGGGGAGGTTTGGAGCGTCTACGGCGCGGGTTTTCACGGCAACCTGCTGCTCATCCTCGGGGTGTTGGCGGCGTTGGGCATAGCGCCGACGCCGGCGCAGGCGCGCACCGTCACCGACTCCGCCGGGCGAACGGTGCAGGTGCCGGAGACTGTCACGCGGGTCTATGCGGCCGGCCCGCCGGCGTCCGTTCTACTCTATGTAATGGCCCCGGAGAGGCTGGCGGGCTGGCCGCGGCCCCCGACTGCGGACGAGAGGCCCTTCCTGGCGGCACCCTATCGGGATCTTCCCGAGACCGGCAGACTCACCGGCCGCGGCGATACGGCCAACCTCGAGCGGGTACTGCAAGCGCGGCCCGATCTGATCATCGATGTCGGCTCCATCGGTGATACCTACGTCTCACTCGCGGACGCCGTTCAGGCACAGACCGGCATTCCTTATCTCCTGATCGATGGCCGCTTCGAGAAGACCCCGGCGGCACTTCGGCTCGTCGCCGATCTACTTGGCGTCCACGAGCGTGGCGAGCAGGTGGCGCACTATGTCGAGGAGGTCTTCTCCGACCTGGACGCGGTGCTGCGTGCCGCACCGGAGGCGACCCGGCCGCGGGTCTATCTGGCCCGGGGTCCGGATGGTCTGGAAACCGGGCTCAAGGGCTCGATCAATACCGAGATCATCGAACGCGCCGGCGGGCGCAACGTGGTGGAAGCCAGTGTCTCCTCAATGCGGCGGGGCATCGTGCGGACCTCCGTTGAGCAGGTCATCGCCGCGGACCCTGACACCATCATCACCTGGGACCCAAACTTCTACGAAGGCGTCTGGCGCGATCCGCTCTGGGCCGGAATCACCGCCGTTCGCCGCCACCGGGTCTTTTTCAGCCCCGCAGCGCCGTTCGGTTGGATCGACCGGCCCCCGTCCGTGAGCCGGATCATCGGCCTCAAGTGGTTGGCAGGGGTGATCTATCCAGATCGCCTCGGTCTCGATATGCGCGCGGCGACGCGGGGTTTCTATCGGCTTTTCTATCACGTGGACCTCGATGACCCACAGCTCGACCGGTTGCTCGCATGGGTAGACGGCCGGCCCCGAGACTGAGCGCCCCTCTGACGCTCGCGCTGCTGGGCCTCTTGGTCCTGGGCGGTACCCTGCTGGCGGCGTTGACTGGCCCCTTTCCAATCAGCGCCACCCAATTCTTTCACGCCATCGGCCAGCGTGTCTTCGGCGAGGCATCGATGAGCGCCTCCCCGATCGACACCGTACTCTTCGGCATCCGCCTGCCGCGGATCGCCGCGGCCCTACTGGTGGGCGCGGCGCTCGCCGGCGCCGGCACGGTCTACCAGGGGCTGTTCCGCAACCCGCTGGTCTCACCGGACATCCTTGGCGTGTCGGCCGGCGCCGGGCTGGGGGCAGCCGCCGGCATCTACCTGTCGCTGCCGGTGTTGGCCATTCAGGGCTTGGCATTCGCGGCGGGGCTTGGCACCGTCTCACTGGTCTATTTGGTCGCCACCGCGGTCAGGGGGCACGAGCCCACGCTGGTCTTGGTGCTCGCCGGCGTGGTGCTGGGCGCCTTGGCGGGCGCCTGCATCTCCCTGATAAAGATCCTGGCCGACCCCTACGACCAGCTGCCGGCGATTACGTTCTGGCTGCTCGGCAGCCTGGCCAGCGTGCGGGCGAGCGACGTTGCGGGCGCTGCGCCCGCCGTGATCGTCGGTGTGATCCCGCTGGTACTCCTGCGCTGGCGCATGAATCTGATGGCACTGGGGGATGAGGAGGCGGCCGCACTCGGCGTCGACCCGGCGCGGCTGCGTCTGCTGTTCGTGGCCGCGGCAACCCTGATGACCGCGGGAGTGGTCGCCATCGCCGGGGTGATCGGTTGGGTCGGCCTAGTGATGCCGCACATCGCACGGCTGATCGTCGGACCGAACTTCCACCGGCTGCTGCCGACCGCCATGCTGATGGGCGCCGCCTACCTGCTGCTGGTCGACACGCTCGCCCGAACGCTCACCGATACTGAAACACCGCTTGGCATCCTCACGGCATTTGTCGGTGCGCCGGTGTTTCTCTGGCTGCTGGCCTCGGGGCGGCGGGGCTGGTGATGGAGCTGTCCGCCCGGGCGCTCGCCTTCGGCTACCCGCGCCATCCCGTGGGCTGCGACCTCGACCTGTCGGTGCGGCCCAGTGAGGTCCTGTGCCTCCTGGGGCCCAACGGCTCGGGCAAGACGACGCTGTTCAAGACGCTGCTCGGTCTGCTGCCGCGTCAAGGCGGCCGCATCACGCTGGGCGGTGTCGACCTGTCCCGCCTGTCCCGCACCGAGATTGCGCGCTGCCTGGCCTATGTCCCCCAGGCGCATGAGGCGGTTTTTCCTTATACCGTTCGGGATATGGTCATCATGGGCCGGACCGTCCACCGCGGGCTCTTTGCAAGTCCCGGGACGGCGGACCGGGCGCGCGCCGACGAGGCGCTGGCGGAGCTCGGTATCGCCGCGCTGGGCGGGCAGGACTACACGCGCATCAGCGGAGGCCAGCGACAACTGGATCTTATCGCGCGGGCCCTGGCCCAGGACGCCCCGCTCATCGTCATGGACGAGCCCACGGCCAGCCTCGATTTTGGCAATCAGGTGCTGGTACTCGAGCAGATTCGACGACCCGCGGAGAAGGGGCTCGGCCTGGTGCTCTCGACGCACAACCCCGATCACGCATTCCGCTGCGCCACCCAGGTTCTGTTGTTGAAGGGGGGAGGTACGCTCTCCGCCGGCCCACCCCAAGCTGCCTTGAGCGAGGAAGCCCTGAGCCGCGTTTACGATGTCGACGTCAGGGTGGAGCGGCTTGCCGACGGACACCGTGTCTGCGTGCCGCGCGCCGGCGCCGCTCCTCGGGTCCCCTAGTCGTCGACGGCCACGATGACGTCGCTCGCCTTGACGACCACGGTCACGGCCTTGCCCGTCTCCAGACCGAGCCGATTGGCTGAATCGGTGGTGATGGTCGAGGTCACCAGGTTCCCCCCGCCGATGTCGACCTGCACCTGGGCCGCCACCGTGCCCTTGCGGACATCGACCACGGTACCCTTGAGCATGTTGCGTGCACTGAGCTTCATCTGTCTTCTCCTGTTACGGGCGATTAGCCCCCATTGAAATGAACCTTTCCGAACCCGCTGACATCGTATCCCGCCAATTCCGCCGCCCTGGCCAGGAAGGCGCTGGAGCGGCAGAAGTCGGACAGGCGCTGCAGGGGCGGATCGAACCAGGCGGCACGGTCCACCAACAGATCGAACCGCTCCCGCAGCAACGGCACGAACCCAAGGCGCAATTGCTCCGCCATGGCCCGCAACCCGAGCGCCGCATCCGCCTTGCCCTCCAGGACGGCCAATGCGGCATCCGATTCCGTGCGGGCCGTGTCGGACCATGTGACCTCGCTCGGCCCGAGCCCCGCCTGTTCCATGAGATGCCGGAGCAACACCTGGGTCCCGGCGGCGCCCTGGCGCGGGACCAGGCGCTGGCCCCCTCAGGACCGCGACTTGCCCAAAGTCGGATTCACCTCCCGGCGCCACGATGAGCCCGCGCTCGCGCCAGGCGAATTCGACCAGCGCCACGGGGGCATGGGCGAAGCGCACACGGACGGCGGACAGGTTCCAGTCGCCGGTCTCCGGTTCATAGACGTGCAGCCCAGTGGCGACGCCGCCGCCGCGCGCAAAACGCTCCAGACCGTCCAGGCTGCCGTCGAAGTAGGTCGCGAGCTCGGCGCCGGAGGCACGCAGCGACCACTCGAGCAAGGGGTCGTGACTGCCGAGAAAGACCTGTGCGCGCTCCGCCGACCGCTCGGGCGCCATGCCGGAGCTGTGGCGGGCGACCCAGGACTCGATCGCCTGGCGTGGAAACAACAGCTTGCCGGTGGCGCGAGAGCACGGGACCTCACCCGAGGCCGCAAGCTCGTAGATCTTGCGCTCCTTGAGGCGCAGCAGTTCCGCCAACTCTCGGGTGGTCAGAAACTCGCTCGTCCGATCGGTCATCCGCTTGCCTCGAGCCCAACGATCCCCCCAAGGGGCATTGCTGGAATCTTTGCAGGATTGTGCAGCGAACGCAAAAGGCCGGCGGCGCCCAGGATCCGGCGGGCGCTGGGGCAGGGCCGAGCAGCCGTCGCTCCCGACCTTGTACCCGTCGGCCCGAAACCATGACAGTATTTGCTGCCCCATTCGGCCGCAGGAGCCCCGAGACCATGTCGCGCGCATTCGAGCCCTCTCCGCCGCGGCTGGCCTTCGACTGGGCGGATCGCTGGCCGCCGGCGCCGGGTGCGGACCCGATACCCCTGGTCGAGGCGA
>JBGSUY010000658.1:0-13076 GCA_041753195.1 Chromatiaceae bacterium | reverse complement strand
CCCGGCGATCGGCGGTGCGACGATCCAGACCCGTGCCCAGCAGGTCCATGCCGGACTCTTCGCGGCGCTCTACGGGCGCTACGCGGGGCCGGGCCTGCGCCGGCAACTGGCGATTCGGGCGGTCATCGCGGCCTACGACCTCTACCGGCTCATGGCGTTGCCGGAGGCCCTGCTCGACTTCAACGGAGCCTGGGTCATCGCCAGGGATCTGCGCGTGGGCACCTCCGAATGGCGCCACTGCGCGCCCTGCGAGCTGCACTACCTCGTCTCCAGCGGCAGCCGGCTGGCCCCGACCTGCCCGTTCTGTGCCCTGTATGCGCGTCGGGGTGGGCGCACCACGGCCCGGATGGCTTTACCGCGAGCGCTGGACGGGCCTTCGGCGGACCCGGACGAGGGACCACCCGCCGCAAGCGGGTACCACACCGACCCCAGATGAACGTCACCTCCCGGTTGCCGAGGCGGTCCTGCTGCGGCAGCGCTTCGTCGAACCGGGTGTCAGGTTGCGAGGGCAGACGGTCGCGGCGCCGCATCAGTGCGCGGCAAACATTCGGCCAGCTGCAGGTCGCATACGCTTTGCCGATCTGGCGATTGGTGACCGCGAATGGACGGTCGCCGCGGACCGTGGGAGGGTAGGCCTTTGCGCCTTCCCTTAGGCGGGATTAAAAGGCACTTCAGCGTTATGAAGGGTCGCCCTCACCCCGGCGCGCTCACAAAGAGTGAGGGTGACGAGGAGCGCCCGCAGCGCGTGTTGACTCGACAGGAGGTCGCAGTGATGAAGCGCCGATCCGCCTGAGTACTGCTGACTGGCTTGGGACTGGTGGGTGCGGCTGCAAGGGAGACGAGCCGCAGCGAGCTGCGCGACGGCAGCATCATCCGGCGAGGTCGTGGGCTTCGTGGACGGCCGCTCTCTGGTCGAGGCGCCCGCCCCGGGCTGGGTTAGCATCGACCAAGCGGAGATCCGCTCCCTGCAGCCGGGCGGCGCACCCGGCGGCGGGAATGGCGGCTACGGCGCGCAGATCAGAGACCTTCAGCAGCAGCGGACTGGCTGCAACCGCAAACGGAGGTCATCCGCTCTGTCCTGAAGGCGATCCACGCGCCAGCGGACGCAACTGTCGCATGAGGCAGGATGATGCGAGCAACACCAACACAGTTACGCAGGATACTCATCGGCATCGGCGCGGCGCTGTTGCTGGCGGGAGCGAATGCGGTGGCCATCGAAGAACCCAAATACGAGGTCGTGAAGACCTACCCCGACTTCGAGCTGCGTCGCTATGCCCCCTACCTCGTGGCTGAGACCGAGGTCACCGGCGCCTTCGACGCGGTCGGAAGCCAAGCCTTCCGCATCCTGGCTGGCTACATCTTCGGCAACAACCGGGCGCAGGAGAAGATGGAGATGATCGCCCCCGTCAACCAGCGCCCGGCAGCCGGGGACAGCGAGACGATGGAGATGACGGCGCCGGTCACCCAACGGCCCCAGGGAGGCGCAAACGCGGACACCTTCGTTCTGAGCTTCGTCATGCCGTCGCGCTACACCCTCGATACCCTGCCCGAGCCTCTGGATCCCCGGATTCGCCTGCGTGAAGAGCCCGCGAAACTCATGGCCGTTCGCCGCTACACGGGCCGATGGACCCAGTCCAACTACCGCGAGAACGAGTCCCTGCTCCTGACCGCGGTCGGAAAGGCCGGCCTGACGCCCGTGGCCGCACCGATCTATGCGCGCTACAACTCACCCTTCTCGCTGTGGTTCCTGCGCAGGAACGAGGTGATGGTCGAGGTCAAGGCATCGCCGTAGCGGGTGTCCTGGCCGGAGGCGGCCCGACTCGCGTAGGCCACCTCGGGCACAAGTGCTATCCGCTGCCACCGATCCTGCCCATAGCTGACTGGGTGCTACCGGACTGGGCGGCGGTGCCCCGCGACTTGCGACGGCCCCCCGCCTCGCCACTGCCTTCGACACCGCACCGGTGCTGCCCTAACCTCCGGCGTCAAGTGATGGCCAATCGCTTGAACATCCTAACATTTTTCGTGTTGACGCAAGCGGCCTTCCATGTGGTAGTGGCGAAAATTGGGGGTACCCGGTGGAGGGTGACCGGCAGGCATCACCGGATGACCGTGTGAAGACCGGCGCAAGTCCATGCGGCGTGGTGAACCTTCCTCCGGCGAAGAATTGGATGGAGTCCAGATGTTATGCCGTTGCAGAACCGAGTGACGCCGTGGGGTGGCATCGTCGCGCTGCCCGAGCGCGGTCTGTTCAAGGGCAACCGCGGGTGCCTCCACGGCGGGCACCGTCGGGTGGCGAAGGGCTGGGCGCGGGCGCCCTGGGTGACCTGTCGGCTGCAGTTTGGGAGCCGGCACCGCGAGATCATGGCGCCGGGTCAGTACAGGGAGCTGTTGTTCCTGGACGAGGCGACGGCCCTCGCCGCTGGGCATCGGCCTTGTGCGACCTGCCGCCGCGCGGACTACGACACGTTCAAAGCCCGCCAGCGTGAACGGCGCCGGTGTCTGAGCCAGCGGCGGATCGGCGGAGTCCTGAAACGGCCAAAGCCACTCCGGTGGCGGGGTGCAAGCCAGAGCGACCTTCCGCTGCCCCGCGTGCCGACATGCCGGTGAACAGCGCTTTGGAAAGGCTCTGCCGGCTAGGAAAGACTCCTTCCGGGAAGGCGCTGTACACCTACTTCGCGGCCATTCTGATCGCAACCGGGACGGACAAGGAGACGACCTACCCGCTCAAGAAGTTCCTGAAGAACTTCAGCGACCATGAGCAGGCGGGCCGGATCGAAAAGGTTCCCGGCGGTCACCGTCTGACGCGGGCGGGTCGGGACTATCTCGCGGACCGCTACCAGTTTAGCAACCCGCAGCACGTGGATCGCCGGGAGGTCGACGCCATGCTGCGGCTTATACGAACCGGACAGGCCGCCGGGGGGGTAGCCGTCGCGTGACAGAGGAGAGCGGGCGCGCCCGCGGCGCGAGCTGGGCGCCCATCCGGGACCGGCAGTGTTCTCAGACTAGGAACGGCCGAAAATGAAGCCGCTGACGGGGGTCCAGAGGCTCTGTACCCCGGCCTACTCAGCGAATGCGACAGACCAGCGCATTCACGCCTTCCGGGTCCACCTCACCCCTGTACCGAAGGTGGTCGGAGAAAGTCGATGTCACGGTCGATCAGGTGGAACTCGCCCATCTTCACCAGCCCGCCAGGAGGGATGCTGCGATTCTGCCGGCTGCCCGCCCCGGCGCAGGAGTAAAGCCCGACAGGCTGCTAGGCGATTTCCCTCGCAGGGCGAATGTCAGCCAAGGTGTGAGGCGCGAGCCAACTCTTGATGTCACGTGTAAGGGCCGAAGGCCCGACGATCTTCATGCGGCCATCCGCCATCGCAGCGCGATACGAGAGGTCACCCATCCAGACCTGGATCATCGTCCGAAGGTCGGTCCCGAAATAGATGTCCACGTCTCGTCCTGGGTCCTGAACGCATACATCGATGCTGCTTCCATTAATCAGGAGCCACCAATCGTTCAGCCGCTTGAGGTCGGAGAACTTGAAGCGAACGACAGTCTCCTTGCCAGGTAATGCCTCCGGTCTGATGCTGCGCTGCAGATAGAGCATGAGAAGCTCCACGTCCAGATCTTTCTCTTGCATGGCCCCACGGGCCCAGCGCATGCCCCATTCACCTAACTGCATGACGACGGGTAAAAGCTCCCGCCCCATCGCTGTAAGGAGGTATTCGTGCCCGCGTTGGCCGGGTATCTTCTTCTTGATGACAACCCCAGCCTCCGCGAGGTCATTGAGGCGTTTGGTCAAAATCGTTGGAGAGATCAGGCCCAGGCCCCGCTGCAGCTCGTTGAACCGGGTGCCACCCATCAGAAGCTCGCGGACAATCAGCAAGGTCCATTTCTCGCCAAGTATCTCGGCGGCTTTGGCAACGGGGCAGAACTGGGCATATTCCATCGGTCACGCCTCCTGGGACTGCAGAATCCGTAGTTGATGACTCCAAAAAGTGTAGTGGGCTGCTCCAGGATTGAAAGTATCGGCAGGCGCTCTCCTGAATCAGACTTACTCGCACCGGAGGCGAACGACGCCGCCGGAAACCTGAAACCAAAGGAGACAAGACAATGCCCATCGTCAACGTAAAGCTCATCGAAGGCGTATTCAGTCCCAAGCAGAAGCGCGACATGATCGAGAAAGTGACCGAGGCCGTGGTCCAGGTCGAGGGCGAGAACCTGCGGTCCGTCACCTGGGTGTACATCGAGGAAGTCAACCAGGGCGAACTGGCGATCGGCGGCAGGCCGCTGACCGCCTCGGACGTCCACGCCCTGCAGCAGGGCAAGGTCGCCGCCTAGCACAGGGGGGCGGGGATCCGTCCCTGCCATGCTCCAGCCCATCCGTTCACCGGAGACAACACATGAGCACACAAGCCAAGGAGACCGAGCGGGTCCTCAATCAACACCTCACGGCTTTTCTTGAGGGCCAGGGGATCGATGCCATCCTGTCGGACTACCACGACGATGCGGTATTTCTCTCGCCACAGGCGGTCTATCGCGGGAAACCGGCGATCCGTGAGTTCTTCCTGAGCTTTATGGCCAACCTGCCGGCCGGTGCGAGCGACTCCTTCGAGTTGAATCGCATCGCGATCGAAGAGGAGCTCGGGTATATCGTCTGGAGCGTGAACGGCGCCGTCTCCCTGGGCACCGACACCTTCATCGTGCGCGACGGCAAAATCGCCCAGCAGACGTTCGCCATGCAGCCAATGGTCGCGGCCTAGGGAAGTAGGAGACCCAACGCCCCGCGACGCTGCAACCCGTCCGCTACCGTGAAAACCCGCGCTGTAGGCGCTCCCACAATGGCCCTCTCCCTCTGGGAGAGGGCCAGGGTGAGGGAAACCCTTCAGGACAGCTGTGTTTTCGTGATCCGCGGCGAGGGGTGCAGCCCTCGTCTCGAAGCGTTGGAGACGTTGTCGGGGATCGGCGGGATCGACCATGGCGCAAGCTCAACCTTCGCCCGGGTTGGCCCCAGCCGAGCCGGTCGGCCACTTCGGTTGCGGCTTCTCCCAGGCGCTCAGGGCCGACCAATCTCCAGGACGATCTTCCCGCGTCCATGCCCCGAGTCCAGCCGCTCATGGGCGCGGCGCACCTCCTCCAGCGGCAGGACCTGGTCGATAATGGGCCGCGCCTGACCCCGCTCGAAGAGCGGGCGCATCTCCTCCAGCCGCTTGCGCTCCCGGGTCAGGAACACCCCGTGCAGGGCGATGTTCTTCTGGTAGAGGAGCGTCAGATCCCCCTGGGGCGGCAGGATGCAGGCGACCCGCCCTCCCGGGCGCAGGAGGGGTAGGCAGCGGGCTACTCGGTCCGTGCCCTCGATGTCGAAGGCGGCGTCAGCGCCCCGGCCCTCGGTCGCCGCGAGGACCACATCGACGACATCCTCCACCCGGTAGTCGATCGCCAGGTCGGCCCCCAAGGCCCGGAGCGTCTCGAGGTTGCCTGCGCTCGCCGTCGCCAAGACGCGTGCCCCGGCGGCGCAGGCGAACTGCACTGCAAAGGATCCCACCCCGCCGGCCCCGCCATGGATGAGCACCGTCTCCCCTGGGCGCAGGGCGAGGCGCCGGATCACCGCCTCCCAGGCCGTGCCGCCGGCGAGCGGGACTGCCGCGGCCTCGATGAAGCTGAGCCCCTTGGGCTTGGGCGCCACCAACTGGGCGGATACCACTTCGTACTCGGCATAGCTGCCCTGGGGATTGCCGAAGATCTCCGGGGTGTACCAGACCTCATTACCGGGGGCGAGGTCCGGCACCCCGAGACCCACCTCCTCGACCACCCCCGCGGCGTCATACCCAAGGATGACGGGTGGCGTCAGGTCGGCCCAGGTGCCGTTCGCCCGCAGCTTCGCGTCCACCGGATTGGTCCCGGAGGCCATCACCCGCACCAGCACCTCGCCGGGTCCCGGTGAGGGCCGCTCGACCTCCCGTAGCTCAAAGCGGTCTGGACCGCCGAATCGGGGAAGGACCATTGCACGCATGTTGCTCTCCACTCGATTGCCCTACCCCTCTGCGATGGTGTCCCGGCGCGCAAGTCTCAAGGCCGAGCTACCAGGCGATGGGCTCGCCGCGGGTCGCGACCACGCACTTCAGGTTTCCCACCCCGATGTCGGCCCCGGCCAAGAGCGGGGCAAAGGGGCGAAAGGGTCGCCCCCGCGCGTAACCAGCCTGCCGGGGAGACCGTCAAGATTGATGTCGCCGACGAAAGCGAGGGTGACGGTCGGGTCCGCCGTCGGCCCTCCGGCCCCGGCCGGGACGGTGACGGCGAAGCAGAGCACGATCCCCAGGAGGGCGAGGCGGCGGCGGTTCATTGGGCGACCTCGACCAGGGCGCAGCCGTACTGAAGCTCCCGCTCGAACCCCGGAGCGTGCGAGTATTGCTGGCCGGTGGGTGCGGCGGGGGCCGGGTCTGGCCGGGCCGCGGGGGCCTGGTACTTCGCCTCGTGGAGCAAGAACGGGCGCCCGCCGCCCAGGTACCAAGTGTAAAGGGCAACAAAGTCGACAGGGTCCGCGTCGCCAACCACGACCACCTTGAAGCGGAAGCGCCTGATGATGTCGATGCCCTGGACGCCAAAGGGGTCGGAGGCCGGAGCGGCCTCGATGGTCTGAGTCGTGCCGCCTTGATCCAGCTCGCGTCAGCGTCGCTAAGCCGCTGTCCTCAGGGACCAGAATTCGCCAGGGCCACAGGTTAGCCACCGAGGCGGACACAGGGTCTGGGGACAAGCCCTCTGCGCACGACTCGGTCGGGCTGAAGGACCCGAAGGCTGTAGGCTCGGCGACTGAGCCACCCCAAACCACCCCAGCACGACCAGGACCACCGGGCCGTGTCACGTCAATAGCCCGGGTTCCCCTGTCTGCGAGGACACACGATGGCGAGATCCACGTTCATCGACGGCGAGCGGATTCGCAAGGCGCGCTCGGTCAGACAGGTGCCACGGATCTTCGAGCTCCTGGCGATCAGCCTCGCCCAGGTCCCAGAGCTGCGATACATCAAGATCTTTCCGGAGCGGCTGAGTGCCTCAAACGTACTCTCCAAGGACGGGAAGAAAAATCCCGTCGTGCAAGTCGGGGCCGAGGGCAGTGTGGCCGTCGAGCTGCTGATCGACACGACAACGCAGGTTGTGCAGTTCTACGCCATCACTTCGGCGGTCAAGGGCTGCGGGCGACAGATGGTGGAGGCCGTGATCGGCGCGACGCCGGAGGATTGGCATTTGGCCGTGGTCTTCGACTGGAGTGGCGGCTTCTGGCAACGGATGGCGCAGGACTACCCGCGGCTCGTGGTGTTCTGAGTGCGGGCGCTCGCCGACGGCTCGGCGTCGGCATTAGTATGCGATCAGCAAGACCACGCCAGGGGACCTGAGGACAGCGAGCGCCACCGCACCTCCGCGCCCTGCGGTTCGCCTGGTCGCGCCGCCCGATCGCCGGAAAACGGCCAGCTCTGACACCTGACCTTGCTGGCGGACGCAGCGCGCGTCCATCCTCATGCGGACGTTGCGCAGTTCACCTTTGGCCCCGGCCGAGCATCGGGAGCAGCTTATGCCCACCTTTGGCCCCCGGCTTCAAACCTTCTACCATAGAAACGTTGATCTCACCGACGGGAGTCCTCCCATGCACCGCCTGATCGGAATTGTCGCCCTGCTCAACCTCGCCGGTTGCGGCGCGGACGTGGCCAGCTCGGCCGCCACTGCGGCAGCAGTGAGAGCCAAGGAAGTCGAAGCCGCTCAGAAGATCAAGGAACAGGTATCCGAGACACTGGAGGCCGCCAACCAGGACGCGCAGAAGCGGCTGGAAGAGGCGGACAAGGCAGCCCAGTAGTCAGGCGCATACCCAAGGTCCTATCAACGCAGTGCGCACCGGGACTCAGGCCCTTCCTTTCTCCCTGGGGGCGACCAGACCAGAGATCCTAACGCGTGCTGACGTTGCTGCGGTGGACCCTCGGCCGCCGGGCAGCTCTCAGGGCGATGCGTTGAGCTTGGACGTTCGCAGCCGGTTCCGGCGGGATTCACTTTGCGGAGGAAGAGGATGCCCGTCAGCGAGCACTACATCGAGTTCATCCACGATCTGCTCGCGGACTTCGAACCGTTGCGCATCAGGCGGATGTTCGGCGGCGCAGGGATCTACTCGGGAGAGCTGTTCTTCGCCATCCTGGCGGAGGACACCCTGTATCTGAAGGTCGACGACGGAAACCGGAGGGGATACGAAGCCCTGGGTATCCAGCCCTTTTCCTACGTGCGGAGAGACGGACGGATGGCGACCATGAGCTACTATCCGGTCCCGTCGGAGATCCTAGATAACCCGGACGCCCTCGCCCACTGGGCACGACAAGCGATGGATGCGGCGCAGCGAGGCGCCGCGAGACAAGCGACCAGACGGCGCAAGCCTCAGGGCTCCGGTAACCGGTAACCATTCCTATCGGCCAGGACGCCGTCGCGACCCACCAGCCGACCGGGGTGGTGCGAGTCATGGACCAACATGTATGGCTCTCGGAGCCGGCCGCAGAGCAGCATCCCCTGCGTCTGCCGGCCACACTCGCTATCGCGGACAAATTTGCTGCCACCGGCAGGGCCCGACCAAAATCCGCGACTCCCGCGCAGCGTTGCTTGACCCCAAGCGCTGGAAGCTGACGCTCGGCGCCGATGCCTCGGCTGACCGCTGAGGACGCTTAGCGGACTGTCGCAGTCAACCCTGTGAGCGACTCTGGACGTCCAGATCCGGACACCGGTGCTTCCCAGGCAGGCGTCCGCAGTGGAGTGGGCAGCGGACACTCGCCGGGGCCATGAGTGACTTCTACTGTCCCCGGAACTCCACGGTGTTGCCCCTTCGCCTTAACGTGAAACCGACGCTTCATCTTCCGGGGCGGCACTGCGCCATGAACGTTAGGTAGGGTTGACATTAGGCGAGCCAGGTCCAAGCGGCAGTGATGGCGATGAATGCCTCGTAGCGCCGGTCCCGGTCCAGCTTATCGTATCGCGTGGAGATCCTGCGAAAGTGTCTGATACGACAAAAGAAGCGCTCGACCAGGTTGCGCCCCTTCCAGGTTGCGCCCCTTATAGAGATGGCGGTCGAAGTGGCGCTGCTCGGTGCGGTTGGTGCGCGGGGGAATGACTGCCTCGGCACCGCCTGCGGTGCTGGTGTCGATCAGCGCGTCGCAGTCGTAGACTTTGTCGGCCGCCACGGAGGTGGCGGCGATGCCCGCCAGCAGCGGTTCGGCTTCGCTCACGTCGGCTGCCTGGCCGGCGGTCAAGCGCCAGCGGGCGAGGTTGCCGAGCCCTTCCACCAACGCGTGGATCTTGGTGGCCAGGCCGCCGCGCGAGCGACCGATCGCCTTGCGGCCCCTCTTTTTTTGGGCACCGCCCGCATGCTGATGGGCACGAATGATGGTACTGTCGATGGAGCCCTCCTCGAGGTCGGCATCGCCGGCCAACACGTCGAAGATGCGCTGCCACACGCCACGCGCCCGCCAGCGTGCGAACCGCTTTAGACGCTGTTCCAGGGCGCGAACGTCTCCGGCAGGTCGCCCCGGGGCACGCCCGAGCGGGCCATCCACCGCCAGCAAAAATTTCGCATGCGTGTGCTTACAACCCCAATCAGCAGGGCGAGCGCGCATAAATCACTCGCCGAACACGACCTTGGCGCGGTAGTCATCGTTCCAGGCGGCCTTGCGGCGTTTCTGTGAGAGGCGCAGTTTGGAGGGTTCTTGTTCGAACAGGTTCATGGACAAGTGACGGATGGTGGTCATGATCGCCGGGGCGTTGCCCTTGCGGATGCGGCTCGCGTCCTCGCCGAAGATCACGTCGAGTCGCCAGTGCAGGCGGTTTTCCACACCCCAGTGGCCACGCACCGCGTTGGCGAAGCGCTTGGCCTGGGCCGGAATGGAGTTGATGAAGTAGCGCCGCTCGATCGTCTCGCTCGTGCCGATGGTGCAGTGGCGCTCGACCATGCCGATGCTGCGCAGCCCGGCCCACAGGGGGTTGTCGGGCAGCGTGCGCAAGTCCTCGCTGACCCAGTACCGGCGCACTTCCAGGCGTCCATGGTCTTTGTCGATCTCCTCGTGAAAGTCATGAGTCACCGCGGCGAAATCCCCGGCCGCCGCCACCGCGAAGAAGTCCTCGACACTCTCCTGCAAGGCACTCTGGTTGCCCTTGAGGCCGAGCACATAGTCGCCGCCCTGAGCGATGATCTGCGCGGCGATGGCGCGTTGACACCCCATCGCATCGATGGTGACGATGCAGCCCTTGAGCTCAAGGAGCTCCAGCAGCTTGGGGATGGCGGTGATCTCGTTGGATTTTTCCTCGGTGGCCTCCTGGCCCAACACCAGACGATTGCTGCACGCCCAAGCGCTGACCATGTGCAGCGCCGAGCGCCCTCGGCGCCGATCCCGCGAACCGCGCGCGCTCTTCCCATCCACCGCGATGACCTCCCCGCCGGTGGCCGCGGCCACCGCTTGCGTCCAACTGCGGAAGCACTCCCCGAACCCCTTCGGAGTCAGGCGCGAGATAACGCCGGCAATGCAGTCATGCGAGG
Source organism: Chromatiaceae bacterium (assembly GCA_041753195.1). Lineage (GTDB taxonomy): Bacteria > Pseudomonadota > Gammaproteobacteria > Chromatiales > Chromatiaceae > Thiodictyon. Next base: position 2,530 of record JBGSUY010000658.1, on the reverse strand, counting down.
GCACGCCATTGTCGAACCGACCGAACTTGCGCAACCAGTCGAGTTTCGCGTGTCCGAACTCCTCGATCGCCTCCCAACCCGGTGCCCCGCTGACGACCGCACAGAGCGTCAACAGCACGATATCGAGCAAGGCGTGGCGCTGATTGCGCTCCACCCGCGGGTCTTCAAGGGCGGCGAAATGCTCAAGCAGACTGGCAGACATGAGAGACTCCTAACAACGTTTCTCTCAATCGTGCCGTAACTCACCGCCTGGGGCGAAATTTATGCGCGCTCGCCCTGCCCCAATCAGAATCTTGCGGGCGGCGGGGCGGTATTATCCGGCTGGCTGAGGACACCTAGCGGACCAAAGCACGCGCAACTGAAATGCACGTGAGCGGGTTGTACTGCCCGAAATACATTGGCGGCACCACCAGCGACGGCTTGACGAACTTCTTCACCGCATGGATCGCGCCCAACACGCTGTACTCTGTGGTGAATACGATCCCGTTGGGAATCTCTACAAACTGCCCGAGGAGCGCGAAGTTCTTTGAACCCGCCGGCACCACCGCAGGCCGGTCGCCCTTGGCTCTGCTTAGAAACTGACTGGTGCTGTAGGGCAGCATGCAGGGGATGCAGGTGGAGGTGTCGAGGATCTCGTTCTTCTCCCCCTCGTCCTGGTCGAACTGCAGGTGACCCAACAATTCCTCCAGGATCTCGCGACCTGTGCACTCGGGCATGGTCTTCTTCACGAACGTGCCGATGTTGTTGCCTCCCAGCGCCGTCACCCAGATGACGCACGTATCGCGGGGCTGGTCGGGGAACAGGGGCTGGCGGTACGTGTGGAGGTGCAGGATCCACGGGGAGGCTGTGATGGGCAGCGGGCTCTGACGACCCATCTGGCGCTCCACAAACCACTCGAACTTGCGTTGGAACAATCCGCCGCGGAAGGTGACGGTGACGGTCATCATCGTGGACTGCGAGATGTCGCGCAGGAACTGGTCGGGGCGGCCGAAGTCGGGCTGCTTGGCGGCGATCTTCTTCCACAGTGTCCATGCTCCGCCAAGGTTCTGGCTGCCGGCCGCGGGCTTGTCCACCGGACGGTCATGGGCGCCGAACGAGGCGTTGCTGACGATGGAGCCGATGGTCAGGAAGACGAGGTCGGTATCGCGCACCTGAATGGAGGGCTTGGGCTCGCCGCTCCCGGTCTCGAGGTGGATTCGCTCAATCCACCTCTCCTTGCCGCCGGCGTCGACCTTGAAGTCCACGTCCGAGATCCTGGAGTTGTAGTGGACGTTCACGCCCTTCTTCTGCATGAAGCGCAAGGCGGGCAGGACAAAAGAATGGAAGTTGGTATATCGAGTACGCTCCAGAGCGACCATCGTGTCCATGTTCGGCATTTCGTGAAAGAAGAGGTGCATGTAGCGCTTCATTTCTACCGCTGAATGCCAGGGCTGGAAGGCAAACAGTGCCCGCCACATGTACCAGTAGTTACTGGTGAAAAAGGCTTCTCCAAAGATGTCCGTAATCTTTGCGCCGTCTGGAATCAAGAACTCGGGTGTTGCTAGAAGTCTTGCCATCTTCAATTTTTCAGCCGTGTTTAGACCCAGTTGATATCCGGTGTCCTTCCTGCCGTTCTCATGCAGAAGCCGAACGACAGTGTGAACTCTGCATTCTTCACGGTTCTTCTGATGGTCCTGTAGACACGATTCACTATCGTTGTACGGAATAATGGACCACAGTTCTTTGGTGCAGGGATATACCTTGTCTTCAAACATGCGACTGCCTTGCATGAAGTACGCCGGCTGGTCGTTCACTACAATCTCTGAGGCATCACAGCTTCCTCCAACAAGATCCCTGTCGCCCATTTGCTCAAAGATATGGATATTGGATGGTTTGAAGTCCGCCTTCTGGATCAAATACATCGCAGCAGCAATGGAGCCCAAGCCAAGACCATTGAGATAAACCCTGGAACCTCCAGGGTGTGCATTACTTTCTGTCTTCATGGCATTCTCCTGTGATTGGTGCGATGCGGAGAAGTGTGTTCAATCGCCCTCGACAAGACCGAACTCGCGCAACAGTGCGCCGATCTGGGTTTTGTCGAGCTTGTTCAGCAGCAGAGTGCGCAGGAACGCAGGACCCGGGATGTCGATCTCCTTGCCGTCGCGCAGGCGGCCGGTCGCGGATAGGAGCAACCGCGGCCACGCTTCTCATGGTGCCGTCGGCGTTTCCACAGCCGAGTCGGGCGTTGCCATGGCCTCGGGCGGCGGTCGGATTGCATCCGGCCTGGACCAGCGCTGCGGCAGGTCTCCCGACCCGGACTCGATGAACAGTCGCTTGATCATCGGAAACCGTTCCCTTACCCGGCGCTCAACCTCGGCCATCGCCAATGCAGCGTCGGCAGTTTCCATCCCCGCGTCGAAGTCCAGGTCCATCGTCACCAGCGCGTCGTCGGGCCCCACGTACATCGACAGCACGCGCCCGACGTCGCGCACCCCGGGCTGTGCCAGCGCGATGTCGCGCAGGGCGCGCGCGGTCTCCGGGCGGATGCCTT
>JBGSUY010000657.1:0-3812 GCA_041753195.1 Chromatiaceae bacterium | reverse complement strand
ACCCGCGGGGCCGCACCCCGGCCGGCGGCACCGGGGGCCCAGCGCCGCGTCGGGGATCGATCTATTCCGTGTAGAACTCCTGGCTCATCTTCACCGAATGGCTCTCGGCCTCCCCTTGGGGCTTTACCTGGATCTCGAAGTTGATGGTCTGCCGGTTGTAAACGGGGAACTCCCCCATGTAGTAAACGGCGTCCTTGTCCTTGATCTCCCGCATGGGGATACGGCTCTTCTGACCCGTGAGGTTCACGATATCGACATCGACCGCGGCCGGTGTTGAGGTCCCGGTGGTGCCGGTCTGTTCCTTGATCACGCTGACGTTCAGCAGGCCTCGATACTTGCTGCGCTGAAACCCGTAGGCCCGGGCAACGTCCGGGTTCAGGGTATCCGCCGTGAAGGCGTTGTGATGAATGGTGTACTGGCCTGCCTGGGTGCTGTGCTCCGCCATCACCGGCAGGCTGGACAGGAGAGCGGCCGCTGTGAGGGCCGCGGCGAGGGTTAAAGGGCGATACATCGGGGTTCCTCCTTCGTCGTTCTGATTCGCGCGTGGGGCATCGGCGCCCCTGTGGTTAGAACGGGCGCCGCCGGGCAAGGCGGCATCCGCGGTACTGGCCTAGACCGGAAGCGTTCCGGGGATCGGTTCGGGTCACGCGCCTAGGATAGGTGGGCGCGGCCCGACAGGAAAGCGGTAAGGTTCGCCCCCCGCCTCCTGAGCCCGAAGGGTGGTCTCAACCGGAGACCAGCCTGGGTCGACGCGGGGCCTCCTGCTCGACGAGTGGGTCGTAATGCAGGGCATTCTGGATGTTGCGGAGCGCCGTGAGGTCCTGGGCGTAGGTCACGTGCTGCTGCTGCATCTGGTCGATGCGTGTCTGCAGGCGGTCCTTGGACTGGCCGATGCGCTGCAGGCTTTCCAGGCGTTTCTCCATCATCGCCTTGTGCTCCGCGATCTCCTCCGCGAGGGGTTGCAGGGCCTCTCGGATCCAGCCGTCGTACGCCATCCGCAATTGCTCGAACAGGACCCGGGCGCGACTGACCATCTCCTGTTCGAAGCGCCGGATCACCTGTCCGGGGCTCGCGAAGACCAGGGACGGACTGCGCCGAAAGGCCTCTACCTCCTGGAGCAGCAGCTCGATCTCGACGCTGTATTTCATCGGGACGAAGACCTTGGGCGTGGCGACCTCGAAGCCGTAGTCGTCACGGAATGTCTGATAGGTCTCCCGCACCAACCTGCGGATGCGCTCGCTCTCGGAGGAGACCGTCTGCATGGTACGCCGCAGCTCCTCGAAGAGGGACCTCATGGAACGTGCCAGTCCCGCCGAGGTCCAGCTCCCGGCCAACGCGCGCCGGGCCCGGTCGATCATGGGCTCGATGCTCTCGGCCTCCAGGACCTGGCGGCAGAAGCGCGTCTCGCTAAGCAGCCCCTCCCGGCTGCGCTGAAACTGCTGTACCCCCTTGAGGTAGAGCTCCTGCTCCCGCCGCGTCTTGTCGAGCAGCTGGGTGATCGCCTCCTCGCTCTTGTCGCGCAGGGCCTCGAGCTCTTCGAGCTCGGCCTTGAACCGCGCGAGACGCGAGGCGATGCGGGAGCGATTGCTTTCGAGCTCCTGGCCCAGATTGGCATCCAGGGCGTCCACCAGGAGCCTGTGCTTGGACGCCAGGAGGCGATGACCCAGGTGTCGCTCCAGGGTCGGCAGGCCGCTGCGCCGCAGCAGCGCCTCGTCCTTGCGAACCTTGGCCACCAGTCCCTTCTGGGCGGAAACCGGCAGGACCACGTCAGGGTCGATGCCCAGGACCTCCGCCGTGGTCTTGCGTAGTGAGGCGATGGCGTTGTCGATGGCAGCGGCATTGCGCAGCCGGTCCCACAGCAGGTCCACCTTGTTGAGGGCCACCAGCATGGCCCGTTGGCGCTCGCTCTGGAAGCCCTTGAGGTGCTGTTGCCAGAGCTGCAGGTCGCTGCGCGTCACCGCCTCGTCCGCCGCCAACACGAACAGCACCGCCTGCACCGCGGGGATCAGGGTCGTGGTGAGCTCCGGCTCCTGACCCAGGGTACCCGCTCCGGGAGTCGCCAGGACCACCAGCCCTTGCCGCAACAGGGGGTGGGGAAAGCTGATGATGGCGTAGCGCCACTTGGGGATCTCGATCCGCTGTGGCGCCGTCTGCCCTTCCCCGGTGAGCCCGATACTGGAGAGCCCGAGCCGGCTGGCCTCCGCCAGGGACACCAACTTGGTCTGCTGGATTTCCCGCAGGGTCCCGGTCATCTGCTCGGGGACCTGGACGTTGAGTGGGTAATGGACCCAGTGCCTGGGGTCGACCCTCAGTTCGGCGATGGGTGTATCCTGGGCCCGGCTCTCCACCGGGAGGAGGCGCAGGTAGGCCTCGTCGCGCTGGTCATCCCACAGGAGCTCGGTGGGGCACTGGGAGCCAGCCCCTGCTGCAGCGGGGAGCAGGCGGCCGCCCAGGTCGGAGAAGAACAGGGCGTTGATTAGCTCCGACTTGCCCCGTACGGGCTCTCCGACGACGGCGACGGTGAGGCAATCCCGTCGAATGACATCCAGGGCGGCCTTGAGCCGCTCGCGGGCGCGAGGGGTGGCGCGCCGGTGATCTTCCAGCCAGCGCTCCAGCTCCAGCAAGGCCTGAGCCACCCGTGTCTTCCATTGCAGGTACAGGCCGAGACTCTGTTGCAGGGCGGGGATCTGCATACTCTGCGACTATGCCATAGCGCGGGACAGGTTTGGGGCCCTTCCCAGGGCAGATTTGAACAGGATGATAGGCCTGGCGGGCCCACGCGAGGTTGCGCCTTGCCGCATTCCCACGCCTTAGGGACGGGGCACGGGCAACGGGAGCTGCCGCGGGGCCCGGATCAGGAGACGCTTGTGGCGCGACTGAGCCCCCCCGAGCAGCTCCACCCGGGCAAGGGGGACACCAAAGGACTCGGCCAGAAATCGGCACAGGGCCGCGTTGGCCTTACCCTCCACCGGCGGCGCTTGGAGCCGGACCCGATAGTGTTCCCCTTGGGCCTCTACGAACTCGTCCCGGCGTCCCCGGGGCTGAACCCGCAGATGGAGCTCCAGGTCCTCCCCCACCCATCGGTACCAGCCCCCGGTCTCCGTCATAAGCGTCAGAACGGGCTGCCCGTAAGCGCCTCCAGGGGCGGCACCAGCAGCATCTGCAATAAGACCAGCCCGATCATTACGGCCATGGGTGACAGATCGATCCCGCCGACGGGGGGGATCAGCCGCTGGGCCGGCTGGAGTATGGGATCGGTCAGCCGCCCCAGTAAGGCCACCGCCGGGTTGTAGGGGTCCGGGTTGAGCCAGCTCAAGACCACCCGCACCAACACGGCGAACAGGAGGATGTCGATCATCAACTCCAGCAGCGCGGGGATCGCCCACGCCAGGGCCCCCAGCAGGGACCCTCCGAAACCCAGCAGGCCCGCGATCAGAGCGAGCTCCACCGCCATGAGGGCCCAGGCGAGGAAGAGGGATGCCAGATCCAGGCCCCGGTACCCCGGTATCACCTGACGCAGGGGCCTCAGCACGGGTGAGGTCACCCGGACGACGAACTGGGAGATGGGATTGTAGAAGTCCGCCCGGGCCCACTGGAGGAGGAAGCGGATCAACACCACCGCGATGTAAAGCCCAAAGAGGGTGCGGATCAGGAAAACCACCGGATCGGCCAGGTAGGAGCCGCTCATGGCTGCTCCAGCAAGGCATGGGAGATCTCGATCGCCCGGTCATGGGCGGCACGCAGGGCGCGTCCCACCAGAGGCCGCAGGCCGGCCGCCTCGAATACCGCCAGCGCGCGCTCCGTGGTCCCAC
>JBGSUY010000656.1:0-1950 GCA_041753195.1 Chromatiaceae bacterium | reverse complement strand
TGCAGATCACCGAGGCCTTCAACTTCGTCGACCCGGTGCGGGAGAACTTCGAGGGCAGCATGTCGCTCCTCATCGAGGGGGCGATCCTGGCGGTGCTGGTGGTCTGGCTCTTCCTGCGCGACTGGCGGGCGACCTTCATCGCTGCCACGGCCCTCCCCCTGTCAATCATTCCCGCCTTCGGCGCCATGTACTTCATGGGCTTCACGCTGAACGTGGTGACCCTGCTCAGCCTGTCGCTGGTGGTCGGCATCCTGGTGGACGACGCCATCGTCGAGATCGAGAACATCATGCGCCACTTGGCCCTGGGCAAGACGCCCTATCAGGCCGCCATGGAGGCCGCGGACGAGATCGGGCTGGCGGTGATCGCCACCACCTTCACCCTGATCGCGGTCTTCCTGCCCACCGCATTCATGAGCGGGGTGGCGGGAAAGTTCTTCGTGCAGTTCGGATGGACGGCGGCCATCGCGGTGTTCTTCTCCCTGGTGGTGGCGCGCATGCTGACCCCCATGATGGCCGCCCACCTGCTGCGCAGGCCCCGCAAGGACCCTGGGGAGCCGCGCTGGATCGGGCTCTACCTGCGCGTTGCGGCCTGGTGCCTGCGCCACCGCCTTGCCACCCTGGCGGGGGCAGCGCTGTTCTTCTTCGGCTCCTTCGCCCTGGTGCCCCACCTGCCCACCGGCTTCATCCCGCCCGACGATCTGTCTCAGACCCAGGTCTATGTCACCCTGCCGCCGGGAAGCACCTTCAGGCAGACCTTCGAGACGGCCGAGCAGGCCCGGGCCATCGTCGAGCAGAACCCCCATGTGCGGCTCGTCTACACCGCCATCGGCGGCGGAGCGGCGGGCTCCGACCCCTTCATGCCCCAGGGGGCGGCGGAGGTGCGCAAGGCGACCCTGACGATCAACCTGACCCCGCGCGGCGAGCGCAACGGCTTCCTGGGCCTCTTCGGTGGCACCCGCAAGCAGGTGATCGAGGGGCAGCTCCGAGAGGCCCTCTCTGCCGTGCCGGGGGCCCGCATCAGCGTCGGGTTGGCGGGTGCCGCGGGGGGTAAGTACATCCTGGTGCTGGCCTCGGAGGACGGCCGGGTCCTCTCCGAGCACGCGCGTGTGGTGGAGCGCGAGCTCCGGACCATCCCCGGCATCGGCAGCGTGACCACCACCGCGAGCCTGGTGCGGCCGGAGCTTCGGGTGAGGCCCGACTTCGCCCGTGCCGCGGACCTGGGCGTGACCTCCGCCGCCATCGCAGACACCCTGCGCATCGCCACTGCCGGGGACTACGACCAGGGCCTGGCCAAGCTGAACCTGTCCCAGAGGCAGATCCCGATCGTCGTGAAGCTGCCGCCCCAGGCGCGCCAGGACCTGGCCCTTCTGGAGCGGTTGCCGGTGCCCGGCAAGCAAGGACCGGTGATGCTCGGTAACGTGGCCACCCTGTCCATCGACAGCGGCCCGGCGGAGATCGACCGCTACGATCGGCTGCGCAACATCAACTTCGAGATCGAGCTGGACCAGGCCCCGCTCGGTGAGGTGGAGCAGGCCGCCCTGGCCCTGCCGAGCCTCCAGAACCTGCCGCCCGGCGTCATCCAGACCACGGTGGGCGATGCCGAGGCGATGAATGAGCTCTTCGCGAGCTTCGGGCTGGCGATGCTCACGGGCGTCCTGTCCATCTATATCGTGTTGGTGCTGCTCTTCAAGGACTTCGTGCAGCCCCTGACCATCCTGGCGGCCTTAGTGCTGTCGATCCCCGGGGCCTTTCTGGCCCTCTTCGTCACCCAGAGCGCTTTGTCGATGCCCTCCATGATTGGGCTCATCATGCTGATGGGCATCGCCACCAAGAACTCGATCCTGCTGATCGACTACGTGCTCCTGGCGCGCCGCGGGGTGGACGGGAATCCGCCGCTGCCGCGCCTGGAGGCGGTGCTCGACGCATGCCGCAAGCGCGCCCGCCCCATCG